>NZ_QUGQ01000018.1:0-88655 GCF_003479155.1 Blautia sp. AF19-1 | reverse complement strand
CAGACTGGATTCCCACCAACTATATATTCGGCACCGAACTGGCGCACACCTCCTGCACACATATTATAATGAGAGTGTACATAAATCAATCGACCAGCAGTAGAATTGCAGAATATTAGCACATAATTCATCAAATAATCTCCCCATCATGAGCTCGACCGTGCTATCCGCTGTGGAAATAATACCGGTGCTTCTGTCTACAATGATAGAGGCATTCTCTTCTTGTAAAATACAAAAATTGTCAAATTTTAATAGTTTCTGCATTTCAGTGCATAAACTTAATTTTTTTCATGAGTTTATGCTTACTCTTTCCATGTTGATTTCAATTGCGATATTTATGTTACTGGTTCGAATGCTTATATGCTCTCCTCTGAATATGCTACCTATTTATCAGGCAGATGCGTAGAAATAAAGATGCTTCCATTGTCCTTCTCTGAATTTTTAACATTCCATGATTTTGAAATAAGAGAAACCAAAAGTGCGTTAGGTGGCACACGCAAGCAAGCATTTGATAAAACCGGCGAACACTATGAACTCCAAGCGCTCACACTGTTCAGGCCTATGTGAATGCGCTACTGGAAGCATACTTCTTCTATGACATCAAGAGATTTGATATTAAAGGAAAGGAATTCTTACGTACTCTTGGAAAGTATTACATCGTTGATATCGGACTTAGAAACTATCTGCTTGGATTCAGGGATCGTGATAGCGGACATGCAATAGAAAATGTTGTTTACTTTGAACTGCTACGTAGAGACTATGATGTCTCTATTGGTAAAGTGGATAATTCCGAAGTGGATTTTATCGCAACAAAAGTAGATGACAAACTTTATGTTCAGGTCACAGAGTCCATGTATATCAATACACCGGTACCGGTGGCAAGGAAAAAACTATCAAACATCCGCTGTATCGACTGATTCACGATGAACCAAATCCGGAAATGCTAACATCTAATCCACAGCCTAAACCCTACCGCAATTTTCCGGCCATCCACTTTTTCTCCAATCAGACCAAAAAGTAGATATGTTTCCATATAATAAAACCGAGCTTTCCGCAAGGCTTCTCTGATGATACCAACCTTACAAAAAGCTCGGAAATACGCTACTTTTCAGTACTTGATTTTATTTTCTTGACAGCAAACAGACCGTCTCGACATACTCATCATTGTCCAAACTCGTATTTTTACCAACTTCTAAAAATCTCTTTTATGAAAATTAATTCTTACTGTTTTTCTTTACTGTACTGTGAATATTTTTAATGCTTTCCAAATATTCTTCTTCAACCGGCGATAAGTTCTGCACCTGATATTTCCGATATTCTTCTGTTGCTTTTTCAATTGCCTGTGCATGACTAATCGTTCCGGCTCCTTGCAACACTTTTTCACCTGTAGTTTTCAAAACATTATCAAGGTGTTCCACATAATCTTCCATATGCATGGGATTGTGACGCATAGCTTGAATCTCCGCAAAATCAAAATATCCCGATACAATATTATTTAGGATCTTTAACTCTTCATCATTGAGATAATTTTTGGCAATACTGATATCTTTCAATACAGGAAAATCACCAGAAAAACTTTTTAATCCCATAAAAGGCCGACTGGCGTCCGCACGCTCGTATATAACTTCTGCTGCTGTATGTCCATGTGCTGCATAGTGTAATTTATTTTGTACCATTTTAAAAAATGCAATGGATTCACTACTCTTGGGATCATAATCAACACTTGTTGCATAAAGGTCAAGTACCTGTCGGTACATCACTTTTTCAGATGAGCGAATATCCCGAATACGGTCTAATAACTCTTTCCAATAATTACCCCCACCCAGATTTTTTAGCCGTTCATCATCCATTGTAAAGCCTTTTATCATGTACTCTTTTAATCGTTCAGCAGCCCACCGACGGAAATTTGTAGCAATCTTGGATTTCACTCTATATCCAAGAGAAATAATCATATCAAGATTATAATGAATTGTATTATAGTTTTTTCCATCAGCTGCAGTTGTTCGGAATTTCCGAACAACTGACTCTTCATCCAATTCTTCCTCTTCAAAAATATGCTTGATATGCTCGCTGATATTAGATTTACTTGTCTGATACAACTCACATAATTGTGCCTGTGTAAGCCAAACGGTCTCGTCTTCAAATTTAACGTCAATTTTTGTATATCCATCTTCCGTTTGATATATGATGATTTCACTCCCAATAATATTAGGATTGTCTCTTTGATCCTCCATCTTTTACCCCTCCCTTTACCGTTCCATTAAATTCCCGATAACCTCTCTCTTAATTAAACATCTATCTTCACCTCTGTAGCAAATAGTTTCTTATTCCCTTCTCCTGGAATAAAAGATATTTTTTTACCCTTTTGAATCACTTCTATTGCACTCTCTGTCTTAGAATAAATACTTTCGGTAATGGAATATTCTTTTCCATCAGCACCAACTACATAGGCATAAAAACTTTCTGTTCCCTTTCCAACATATTTGACCGTTCCTGTAATGCGTCTAAAATCCGCATCAATAATGAGTGTCCGTGTCTCGTCAACCTGCATGCGCAACCCATTCTTGTGTGCATGATCATCCACAAGATACTGATTTTTATATTCTCTGATAATCCGATCCGTATCTGTTGCAACATCACACCCAAGCCCAAGATACAATTTCCTATCACTAATAATATAAAACTCCTCTTTGGCCCTCGTCGCCGCAACATTCATTATGTTCGCTTCGGTTACTGCCCAGCGTGCCGCTCCGCTGCTCTGCCTGTCGGCACCGAGTACAAAAAATACGATTGGAGCCTCTTTCCCCTGAAACGTATGGACAGTTCCGACATTTGTCGGTTTTCCCTGTTCATCATATCGGGTAAAGTGAATTTTCCGTAATTTCTGAGAAAGCTGATATGCCACATTGGAAAACGGTGTAATTACATAAACCACATCTTTTTCTTTTTTATCTAAGATTTTCGGATTTTTATCTATCATCTCCTTGAGCTTATGCAAAAGGAATTCTCCCTGTTCCTCGACATATTTATTGTTCGCCATTCCACCAACATCAAACCAGTCTGCTTTTCCGTACTTTTCCATTCCCTGCACCATAAATCCGTCATAGGAAATCATGTTCGAAATTGTAAACATCGGATACCGACATCTTCTATGCACCCATAGCGGAATTCCAACCCATGAATCCTCCGCCTTGTCCTGTTTTCGATAAAACCCGTACTGACTTGCCGCATCTGCTAAAATCTGTGCGGATGCAGATGCAGATAAATATTTTTCTGTCACTCCAAAATGCTCCCCCAACATATATAGGGTATTAGAATCCAACGTAAGAACCGGTTTAATCTGCAACGGATCACCGACCACCATTACATGCCTGCTGCGATAGATTGCACCGACAGCCGCCTGTGGCAGCGCCTGTCCTGCTTCATCGATAAAAAGATGCCCCAGTGTCTCAGCTCCAAGATTTTTGCACATACGCGAAAAACTGGCAAACGTAGAACTAATCACCGGAATTGTCATATTAATCCAGTTCCATGCCGCCTCAATCACATGCTTTCGATCCAAATACTTCTCCTGCTGATCCCAGACGATAATGGCCGCCTTTACATTTTTTCTGTTCTCATAAAGAAATTGTTTTCGAACACGTAATGCCATAACAAACAATTTTGACTGTGCGACACGATACGCTTCGTCAAACCACGGGTTTGATATCTGTAAATCTTCATACTCCTGATTCATATTCAGCGGTTCTGTCTTACTGTCGTTTTTTATATTTTCATATTCGCGGACTCTTTTCTCCAAATTTGAAATTTTACCTGTTTCCACCGTCTTCCAACTGTTAAACTCCTGCTTAAGCTTCTCCTGTTTTTCATTACTTTTACTCAGCCTTGTTTGCCGCAAATGAATATTTTCATTAATTTTTTTCTCCTGTTCCCTGCATTCTATATCTTCATCATTTAATTTTACTAACTGATCCGTAATCTCATTTAATCTGCTCCTATATTCCTCTTTCTTTTTCTTTCCCGCAAAGAAGCAAGGACGTTGCTCCTTGTGTACTTGAAGGCACTGGTTCATACTGTCCATATTTTTTCGGACAGCTTCTGCCCTGTTTTGTACCTCTTTCAAACTGAGATGTAACTGTTCCAACTGCTGCCCGCATTCCTGTTTATTTTCTGCAAGCTTCTTAAGTTCTACGCACAATTCATGCTCTTTCTTCTCTAATTTTTCTTGATAGCTGCCACGAACCTGTTCCATCTTTTGAGTATATTCCTGATACATCCGAACGCTATCTGCAAATTCCTGCCTTTTTGTTCGAATCGCTTTTACTTCCTCATAATGACTCAGAAATTGTTTATATATACCTTGATTCGGCAGATAATCTTCTTCCAAATATTTGTGGATATGCTTCATATTCGTGAGGATATTGCTCATATTATTCGCTTTTCCACCTTCAAGTGAAAATACTCCCCAAAACTTTTCTTCTCCCGGAACAGATTCTTTTACCAGTTCCTCTCTTTTCTTCCCGTTCTCATCTTCCAACCACTCTACCGACACCTTCGCATTCGATATCTCACAAAAATAGTCCGCTTCTTTCAGTTCATCGATTAGAAAATTGTCAATCTCCTTACTCAACGGAAGTTCGTTCACAATGTTTTGAACCGCACCATTATTCGAACTTGCAACCACGATATTATTTTCGATAATATGTTCCGGGATCTCTCCAATCGATGCATGATTAAAATAAATTGTTTTCTCTGTTCCTTTGATAAAATGGTCCGAAAGTTTCGCAATACTATACGCCTGCTGTACCACTAACTGCGCAAATATGTCCTTCAAAAGCGTCGTTTTTCCGGTTCCAGGCGGACCGTTGACACTTCTCATCTGATTGTTGTCAAAGCCGATGGATAAGTTTACCGCAACTTGCTGCATCAGAGAAAGCGCATATGTCGTATTGCTTGGAAACCTTCCCAGGGGATAATTCTTCGGCTGCAGAATTTGTTCAAACAGATGCGGATGAAAATTCACTGAATCTTTTTTGCTGTCAAGGTTCATGCGTTCCTTTTTATTTCCATACAAATAAGCATTCAAATTAACCGTTTCGATTTTTTTTGCTTTTTCCAGATCATCGATGAAAAAAGAATGCAGATTCGTCGCTTCAGTCTCGATATTTCCCAGAATCTTCATCCGGCAATTTATTATATCAACCTCATGTTGCAGGAGTTCCTTTTGCATCGCAGCATTAAACTTCGCCGAATCCCCTGCTGTCTCATCAAAATCCTGAGCAAGCTGATTTTTAAAATCTTTCTCAAATTCCCGAAACTCTTTCTCATAGGGAACTTTTTTGAATTTCCGTATGTAAGCACTTTCTGTAAAGAATGTCATATCCTCCAGAAAATTAAGATTCTTATCGAAATACAGCGCGAAACTGAACTTGTCTCCGAAACGAATATCCTCATCCGTCGATTCCAAACCATACTCTGCATGAAGTATGTCCACAACTTCCTGAAATTTAAAAATATCAAAATAGACAACGACTCCTCCTTTTTGCCGTCGATTCCATTTCTTTTTCTCAATTTTATGCAGAAACAGAGAATAGAAATCCTGTTCCTGCAAATCATTCAGAGTGAGAATAGCCTTATCATTCAAACCGATGTCTCCCTCCGATAAATGTTCCACCATTATCCATGATTCTAAAATCTTATTTTTTTCTATCATTTATGAACAAAACTCCTTCGTATCTGTTTGAACTCTCTATCTATCTTCCGATACGTATTCACGTTTCTTCAAATGTAAAATTATGTCCCACTAACCAAAACTAACAAAGGGACTTAAAGAACCAAGTCAAAGAAAAAGGATTCTTCTATTTCTACGATATCGTCATATCATCCGAAAATGTTCCAGTGCCTCCCTTATAGCCGCTTCTTTCCCTGGCGGACACTTCGGCTGTCTAGAGTTTTCCAATTTTGACAGGTCATAATTTGCCCTCTCAATAATGCCGCATTTCTGCTTCACCTGTGCGATATACAAGTTGCTAACTTTCAATCCGCTTTGCTTCAGAAACATAATCCTTGACTTCCTCATAGATCGCTTTACTCTCCGCCGCCATCAAATCAAGCTCATCCATCTCTAATTCCACATTGATATGCTTCAACTTATTTGATTTAAGTTTGGAAAGCAACACGATACTTTCCACATGCTCCGACCACGCGAACATATCATACCCCCATGCCTCTTCTGCCTTATATCCGTGTTTCGTCAGATACCGCAGGTCTCTCGCCAATGTCTCCGGATTGCAGGAGACGTAGACCACTTTTTTCGGTGAAAGGGTTACGACAGAGGACAGAAAGGCTTCATCACTGCCGGCTCTTGGCGGGTCCATGAAGACGACGTCGGCTTTTTCGCCTTTTTCGGCCATGGAGACCATGAAGGCGCCGGCGTCGTTCTGGTAGAAGGAGACGTTTTTGATTTGGTTTCGTTTGGCGTTTGTTACGGCATCGCGGACGGCGTCCGGGTTCAGTTCGACGCTGATGACTTCTCTGGCATCGCGGGATGCGATGAGGCCGATGGTTCCGATTCCGCAGTAGGCGTCCATGACGCGTTCGTTTCCGGTGAGGCCGGCCAGGGAGATGGCTTTTTCGTACAGGTTTTTCGTCTGAACCGGGTTGACCTGGTAGAAGGACTGCGGGGAGATGCGGAAGGTGCAGCCGCAGAGTTCATCCTCGATGTAACCGCGTCCGAAGAGGACAATGTCGCGTTTTCCGAGTACCATGCTGTCGGTGCGGTCGTTGACGTTCAGTACGATCGTGGTGATCTCCGGGTGGAGTTTGCGCAGGGCCTTTACGAAGTTGTTTTTTGACGGGAAGACTGGTGATACGCAGACGAGGACGACCATGATCTCGCCGGAAGCAAAGCCGGTGCGCACCATGACGTGGCGCAGGAGGCCGTAGCCGCTGTCCTCGTTGTAGATCATGATTTTGAAGCTCTTCAGCAGACTGCGGATATCGCGGATGATGGCATCGGCACGCTGATCCTCGAGCAGGCACTCATCGACCGGAACCACTTTGTGTGTGCCCTTTTCATAAATGCCGGATATGATCGTTCCGTCTTTTTTGCGTGCAAAGGCGGAATTGACTTTATTCCGGTAATGATAAGGATTTTCCATGCCAACCATGCCTTTGACCGGGACGATGCCCTTCAGAGTCTTCTTCAGGAACTGCTCTTTTTTCGCGAGCTGCTCTTCGTAGGAGAGGTTCAGATATGTGCATCCGCCGCATTTTTTCTGATAAGGACATTTCGACGATGATGAACTCTTTTTCTGCTTTCCTTTTTCCGGTGCCACGCTCTTTGTTTTCTCGATACGAACAGCTTTCTTTTTATTTTCCCTGTCGAAATACGTCTTTTTTCTTCCGTCAGATCTTTTATTCTTCTCTCTCGTGTTTTCCACTTTCTCTTACCTTCTTCCTCTATTTCGCAAACCCGCGCAGCAGCGCGATCTCTTTTGCATATCCGTCCAGCTCATTCGGTGTTTCCAGATAGAACGGCAGTCCCGCCAGCGCCGGATGTGTCACAATCCGCTCAAATGCCGCAAGTCCCAGCGATCCCTCGCCGATCTTCTCATGGCGGTCCTTATGGCTCTCAAACGGATTCTTGCTGTCGTTCAGATGAACCGCTTTCAGCTTCGAAAGTCCTACCACGCGGTCGAACCCCTCAAGCACATCATCGAGGTGATCCACAATATCGTATCCCGCATCGTACACATGGCACGTATCTAGGCAGACACCCATGTGGTCTTTTAATTCCACGCGCTCCAGAATCGCCGCCAGCTCCTCAAACGAGCGGCCGACTTCGGTTCCTTTTCCTGCCATCGTCTCGAGCAGCACCGTGGTCGTCTGCTCCGGTTTTAAAATTTCATTCAGCATCTCCGAAATCAGACGGATTCCCTCTTCCGCCCCCTGTCCGGTATGGCTGCCCGGGTGGAAATTGTAGCAGTTTCCCGGCGTATACTCCATCCGTTTCAGATCATCCGCCATCGTCATCCATGCAAACTCTCTCGTGTGCGCATCCTTCGAGCACGGATTCAGCGTGTACGGCGCATGTGCCAAAATGCGCCCGATTCCATGCTCCTTACTGTAAGAAAGAAACGCTGCGACATCCGCCTCGTCGATGGCTTTCGCCTTGCTTCCTCTCGGGTTTCTTGTAAAAAACTGAAAGGTATTCGCCCCGATGGACACCGCCTCTTTTCCCATGGCAAGATATCCTTTGGACGATGATAAATGACATCCTATTGTCAGCATAACTTCTATTCTCCTTTATTTCCAAACCACAACTCACCGATTCTCTGCGAGCCGCATTACTTAAAGCACAATTTTCCGGTACGGAATTCCCATCTCCGAGAGTGCTTCCTCCTCCCGCTTCTGACACGTAAAGAGCAGCACCTGCGTCCGGTTTTCCGCCAGCCACTTCAAAGTTTCTTTCAGCCGGTTTTCATCGTAAAACGCAAACGATTCATCGAGAATCACCGGCAGCTCCTCCTCGCCGCAGAGCACATCCATCGCCGCCATGCGGAGCGCAAAGTACGCCTGCTCGATCGTGCCGCGGCTGACCTGTTCAAGCGGCACATATTCGTCTGCGGTGTGAAGGCCGATCCGCAGATTCTCATCCATATTCACCTGCAGATAGCGGCCATTCGTCAGCGATGACAGCGTTTTTGACATCTGCTGTTTTAAGCGGTCGCCGATCCGGCTCTGCATCTGTACGGAGAGACTCTGGATCGTCTCCCCCGCCAGGGAAAGCGCATCGAGTTCTTCCTGCAGATGATCTTTTTCCGTCATGGAAATGCAGAGCTCTTCGTATTCACTCTGCAAGTTCGACAGCACCGTCTGTTTCTGTCCCAGCTCCTGCTTCAGGCGGTCCACATTCCACTGCTGGCGGCGGATCGCCTGCTCCTCCGGCTCCGTCACGACCTGCTCGACCTCCGTTTTCCGGTGACGGAACAGACTGTACGCCAGATACAAGAGCGCCGCAATCGCAAGCCCGAGTCCCGTTCTCGTCAGCAGCGAATCAATATGGAAGAACTGCAGAATGCATAAGAACAAGAGAAATCCAGCCAGCGCCACGCACGCGGCACCCCATTTGCGGCTCTTCCGAGATTCTTTTTTCATTTTCCGCACCCGTTCGATCGGCACATCCTTCTGATAAATATCCCGCTTCATCTGCTCTTTCGCCTGCTGCAGATTCTCCTCGCTCTGACGGCACTCCTCCGTAAAAACGGAAATTTTCGTCTCAAGTTCTTCCTTCCGTTTTTCCAGTCCCGCCAGCGTCTTTTTCTGTTCCTGCTCCAGGCGCTTTCTCTTCTGCTTCAGCAGATCCAGCGCCGCCGCCACATCGAGCTCTCCATCGCTGCTCCCCTGGTAATTTGCCATATAGTTCCGCAGCTCATCCGCAAGCCCTTCCTCGGTTCTTCCTTTTAACTGCCCGATCGAAGCCGTATTATCATACACAATCTCACTGACACCGCCGAGCAGCATGGAAAGATCGCCGTCCTCCACGGAGAGCACCTCGCCGTCCGTCAGGCACACCAGCTTTGCATTGGCGTTCTGCCGCCCGAAATTCCGTGTCAGACGGAACCGTTTGCCGCCGCTTTCAAGCACCATCTCTCCCGCATAGTATGCCGGATTTTCCCATGGCTCATAACGACTGTAGACATCATTTTTTGCCGCCCGCCCCCGGCCGCGTGTCATGCCGAACAGCATGCTGCGGATGAAGGTATGGACGGTCGATTTTCCGCTCTCATTTTCCCCGCTGATGAGCTGAATCCCATCGGAAAATTCCAGTGTGCGGTTCTGCATTTTTCCAAAATTGCGGATTTCCAGTTTTTCTATTTTCATCTTCTATACCTCCCGCAATCTTTTTTTCAGCCGTTCCTGCGTGCCGCCAGCAGCGCCTCGAGACCATAGTCGAGCGCCTTCTGTGACTGCGCATCCGTCTTTGTTTCAAATGCTTCAATATAGGCGCTGATCAGACTAGCGCCATACGTTTTCTTCAGCTGTTCCAGATCGTACGCCGGACGTGTTTCATCCTCCACGGAGATGACTCTGCCGCAGTCCAGCAGCCGTTTCGGAGAAAATTCCAGCTCGGCGGCACGGTGTCCCACAAGTTTCAGGCGGATGATTTTTCGGATCTTCCCATCCTCCCGCAGCGCCAGCTCCTGTTTCAGCTTCGTCTCCAGCGCATACTGTGTCAGATCCTCCGTCACGTTCAACACCAGATCTTCGTACTCATATCTGGCAAACGGCACAAACTGAATCCGCGTGCCGTGCTCGTCCACCGTTCCGCGGATGTAGCCGTGCGGCCCCAACTGCGTCTCATCCGTCGGTTCGAGTGCGCCTGCGTATGCCATTTTGTCGGGAATAAGAATCCCCGGCTTATGAATGTGCCCGCACGCAATATAATCAAACCCAGCCTGCGCCATGCGGCCCGGATTCCACGGCATGTGGCGGGCATCGCCGCCGTGCGCGAGCAGCAGATGATATTTCATTTTTCCCTCCGGCCGCACGCCGTCCAGCCGGTTTTCCAGAATCTCTTTTTTGTCGTAACTGCATCCGTACACCGCCGTCTTCTTCTCCGGGACTTCAACACACTCCGGCTCCGGCGACAGGAGCATTACCACGTTGTCTGCCCAGTCGAAACCGCGGTAAAAGCTCTCCCGCTTCACATAATCGTGGTTTCCGGCAATCAGCACGACGATCGTCTCCGGGATGGACGCAAAAAGATCGTTGATCTCTTTCAGTTCCCGCAGAAGCGGCTGGCGCTGAAACAGATCCCCGGCGATCAGCAGAAAATCCGGCTTTTCCCGTCCGACGAGGCGGATGATCCGCCGAAAACTCTCCCAGATGGATTCCCCGCGCTCCTCGCTCCAGGGAAATCCCGCATCCGGCTGCATGCCAAGATGCACGTCCGCAATATGAATAAACCGCATAGGCGCATACCCCTTTCTGGATTCATTTTCTCCATTACTGCAATACGGACGTCAGGCGCACCAAATCCACATTGGATTCCACTGCACCCGGCATCCGTATTTTTTAAGTTTCTATATCACTTTTCGTAATTACAGCTCACAGTTGTTTACTGTTCTCGGGAACGGGATGACGTCGCGGATATTACCCATTCCGGTCAGATACATGACGCATCTTTCAAATCCCAGTCCGAATCCTGCATGGTGGGTAGAACCATATTTTCTGAGGTCCAGATAGAATCCGTAATCTTCCTCAGCAAGTCCCAGCTCTTTCATACGGCCAAGCAGTTTCTCGTAGTCGTCCTCACGCTGACTTCCGCCGATGATCTCTCCGATGCCAGGAACCAGACAGTCCATAGCGGCAACGGTCTTGTTGTCATCGTTCAGCTTCATGTAGAACGCTTTGATCTCCTTCGGATAATCGGTAACGAAAACCGGTCTCTTGAAGATCTGCTCGGTCAGATAACGCTCATGCTCGGTCTGCAGATCGCATCCCCAGTATACTTTGTAATCGAATTTGTCGTTGTTTTTCTCCAGAAGCTCGATAGCCTCGGTGTAGGTTACACGGCCGAACTCAGAATTTACGACATGGTTCAGACGCTCGATCAGTCCCTTGTCCACGAAACTGTTGAAGAACTGCATTTCTTCCGGTGCATGCTCCATAACGTAGCGGATGACATATTTCAGCATTGCCTCAGCAAGCTCCATATCGTCCTCCAGATCAGCGAATGCGATTTCCGGCTCGATCATCCAGAACTCTGCTGCATGGCGGGTGGTGTTGGAATTTTCTGCACGGAAGGTCGGTCCGAAGGTGTAGATATTGCGGAATGCCTGTGCAAAGGTCTCGCCGTTTAACTGTCCGCTTACGGTAAGGCTTGTCTTTTTTCCGAAGAAGTCCTGTGTGAAATCAACAGCGCCGTCCTCGGTTTTCGGAATATTGTCAAGATCCATGGTGGTTACCTGGAACATCTCGCCGGCTCCCTCGCAGTCGCTTCCGGTGATCAGCGGGGTGTTGACATAAACGAAGTCTCTCTCCTGGAAGAACTGATGGATCGCATAGGCGCAGAGGGAACGAACACGGAATACTGCCTGGAAGGTGTTGGTTCTCGGACGCAGATGGGAAATGGTACGAAGGTATTCCATGGAGTGGCGTTTTTTCTGCAGCGGGTAATCCGGTGCGGAAACGCCCTCTACGGTAACTTCTGTCGCCTGAATCTCAAACGGCTGTTTTGCCTGCGGGGTAGCAACGAGAGTACCTTTTACGATGATGGCTGCGCCGACGTTCATTTTGGAAATCTCAGCGAAGTTTTCCATCTCATCGTGGTATACGATCTGCAGGGTTTCGAAATAGCTTCCGTCGTGCAGAACGATGAAACCAAAGGTTTTGGAATCACGTACGCTGCGCACCCAGCCGCCTACGGTTACTTCTTTGTCCAGGTATGCTTCCCGGTTTTTATAAATCTCTCGGATGGTTGTAAGTTTCATTGTCTTTTTTCTCCCTAAATATTCATAGTGCTTTCTTTATTCTAGCACTTTTTGCGTCATTAGAAAACCCCGCAAATCACTCGATCTTTACTTTTTTAATATAACTGATGAAGACATTGCCGTTCTGTGCGAACAATGCATCGCTGTCATCGTCAGAAAGTGCAGTTGTCTCGCCCGTTGCCGGGTTATACAGCCAGGAATTTCCAAAAATATCGTATCCGGTCAGAAGCAGACTCTCGTTCGCGCCGGTCTTTACAACAACGCCGTAGCCGCTGCTGATCATGTAGAGAATTTCTTCTCTTGTGCAGCCCGTCAGGTTCAGCAGTTCGTAATCATCACCGAGTGACTCCTTCAGCACGTTTTCGTCCAGAGATGCACTCTGGAATCCCGACGGCATCGTTGTCTCGTCGAGGCGCATGCCCTGCTGGCGGTTTCCGCGCTCCCACACATAGGACTGGCTGCTGTTCAGCACAACGCCGACATTCTCATCGGCAAGCTGTACGGCCTCGGCCGGGGAGCTTAAAATAGCGATCAGTTTTCCTTTTCCATATACATAGTAAAGATCTGCGCTGCCCGTGTCGTACGACATCGTAAGATCGGTCCGTAAGGTTGAATAGATATATTTCGGTGTCAGTGTCAGAAGCGACTGTGTTTTGCCGCTCGTCGAGAATTCCAGAAGGAACTGCTGCTCTCTTCTGTCGTCCACCGTTGCCAGGCGGCCCGTCACCAGTTCCTGGCTCTGCTGCTCGCCGTTCATGATGTGATCCTCCGGCGCATCCGCATAGCCGTTTTCCTGGCGTACCACGCGGTCCAGCTCCAGAAGGCCGTCCGAAATCGACACACCTGTCACATAATAGCCGTCCTGGTGATACTCTTTTTTCACGTTTCCGTCGATGCTGACAATCCGCACCGTATGCATAGCGAAAACTTCATTGCCGGAAATATCTTTTAAAATATCGCTGTCGTTTGCCATACCATAGACAAAGTCTTCATTGATAAAGCCAAGTGCCCGGATCTTCTGTCCGTCATCCGCCGCAAAGCGCTGCGTTTCCCCGCTCTCCAGATTCATCACGGTGATGTTCATCGCACTGCTTGCATTGTCCGCATCCATCCACGCGATGCTCTCCTGGCTTTCCGATACTACAAAGCAGTCCTCCGGGATACTTTCCCGGACCACCGTCGTCGTGCCGGTTTCAATATCTACCTTACACAGGTTCTCATTCAGATAGAGATACATCTCTCTCTGCTTGTTGACGTAGGAGAGGCGGTCGAGCTGTTTTTTCAGCATCTCGTAGGAAATATCCGCCGGAACGAAAATCTCCTCGGTTGCCACATTCCGCTCGGCGCGATAATAGTAAACGGCTGCTCCCACTTCACCCTCGTGGTTTCCGCGGTTCATATAGCCATAAACAACAAACGTCACATCGCCCGCATCATCCACACGTACAATGTTGACATCATGCTCTCCGTGCTGTTCCCGGTCATCCATGCTGCCGTTCTCACGGAAGCTGAAAACGCGGATCGTCTTGTTGGCGCTGCGGTTGTAGCACCAGAGATCACCGTTTACTACAAATGCGACAATATCACCTGCCGTATTCGTCACATACTTGGTATCCTCGCCGGTCACACCGAGGTTAATGCCGGATTTCGTCAGAACACCAAGCTCCGGATCAAAGATCTGCTGTGCGCTCCGCTCGAAGTCCAGCAGAATAATCTCTCCGTCGGACTCTCGCATCCGGTAGAACTCGCTTACGGTATAATACTCCGTCTGTCCGTTCTCATCCTGCGCACTGATCATGTACTCCTGTGTGATGCTGGTCGTCGTCTCATTCGCTTCTTTGATCTGCTGCACCGGCTGCTGTACGATCGTCGGTGCGAGGCTTCCCCAGGAAATCTGGTCGAGGCTGGAATGAATGTTGACATTGAGGAACGAAGAATTATCCCCCGTCTCATCCGGCTCAAGCTGCGGAACGAGCGCTTCCGCCTGCGTTTTATCCAGGCATGTCTGCGCAAACATCTGCGTGTAGGCCAGATAATCGCCGACCTCCACGCCGTTGCGCTGTACAATGCGGGTGTAATACCAGGCAGACTGGCCGTTTCCGTAGGCAACCTCGAGCTTCAGCGTATATTCCTGATTCATCAGAATCGCGGTCTCTAACTGGAAGTCTGCTTTCAGATAGCTTCCGTCCTCGTCAAACGATTTCAGCACCGAGTTTTCAATCAGCGCTCCGCCGTCTGTGCTTTCCACCGTATAGGTCACGTTTTTAATTTTCTGTCCCTTCGCATCAATTTCCAGCGTAAGCGAACGGTCCGTCGGCAGCGGTGTCAGGTTTTCTCTTGTCGTTACGCCGTTCATCTCCTGGAGGTATCCGTACATGCGGTTCACTGTCGTGTCCGCGGTCTTCATGTACAGCACCGGAAGACTCGCTGCGTCCAGATCGGTCGCATTCTCCGTCGTCTCGTGGCTCATCAGGTGTGTGAACACACCGACTGATGCGGCAAAAACAAGAAAAAGGATCAGAATCCTTGCTGCTCTTTTATTCATCACGGCTCCTCCTTTTCTGTGAGGAGGTCTGCCAGTGTCGGCTTCACATGGTACGCTTCCATGCACGCTTTCAGTTCTTCCGGCAGTTTTTTCGAGCCTTCCTGGCGTTTTACCGCGCGAATCAGAAGGTTCTTCGGCGTGTGCTCCATGTCGATGAATTCGAGAATCTGTGTCTCATAGCCTGCATTCTCCAGAAGCTTTGCCCGGATTCCGTCGGTCAGAAGCGCCGCCATGCGCTCTTTTAAGATGCCGTAATCCATGATCGGATACAGTTCTTTGTTTGCAATCTGGCGGTTCAGCTCATGCTGGCAGCACGGAACGGAAAGAATAACTTTTGCATTCCATTTAACGGCCTTTTCCAGCGCATAGTCAGTCGCCGTGTCGCACGCGTGCAGCGTCACCACCATATCGACCTCGTCGCGGCCGGTATAAGAAGCGATGTCACCCTGGTAGAAATGCAGCTTTTCATAGCCATATTTCTCTGCCAGTCCGTTGCAGATTGCGATGACATCCTCTTTCAAGTCAAGTCCGATGATATTGACATCCAGTTTTTTCAGTTCGCGGAAGTAATAATACATCGCAAACGTCAGATACGATTTTCCGCAGCCGAAATCGAGAATCGTGATCTCGCGGTCCGATGGGAGCTGCGGCAGGATATCTTCGATGAACTCCAGAAAGCGGTTGATCTGGCGGAACTTGTCGTAGCGGGTCCGCACGATTTTGCCTTCTTTTGTCATAACACCGAGATCCTGTAAAAAAGGAACCGGAATTCCTTCTTCCAGAATATACCGTTTCTTCCGGTTGTGCGCCAGATTGACGGGTTTGCCGGTTCCTTTCATATGCGGTTTCTTTTTGATCGTCATCGTTCCCTTTTTGCTGACCAGAACGGATGCTGTGCAGGTGTCGGATTCGAGCTGCATCTGCTTGAAGGTTCCGTTCATCCAGTCGCTGATCCGGGTGATCACGTTGTCTTTTGTCATATTTTTATGAAACTCCTTCGTGCCGACGGTCTCCTGGCACTGAAAGAGCAGTTTTCCTTTTATTTCAACCGGGCGTATTCTCACTTTGGACACTTCACTGTCCCCTCTTGGGCCGCTGATCGTGATACGGTACAGCCCTTCCCGGATTTCATCCTGTAATAATTTCTGTAATTCCATTTATACTCTCCAAACTTTCTGAATCGTTTGTAAACATGTGTAATAAAGCCCCTTACAACCCCGCTAATATTGTAATCTGTTTTCCGCAAAACCACAACAGAAAAATTATTAAAAATGTGTTACCCTCTTATTACTTTATGGCGCGGTTTAAAGCCACAGATTGTAATAATGTTTCCTCCTGCTCCGCCTCCGGAACATTTCATTATAAAAAAGAACGCCGATTAAATCGAGCAGTTCCTCTTCTGCCGTTTTCTCATCCTTCCCGCCGTTTTCCCTGCTGTACTGACGTGCGATATTCCGGCAGGTGTGCTCCATCATGAGCCGGTCCGGGAATTCGTCGTACATCATGCTGCCGCGGTAATCCATGCGGTCACACTCTGCCTCCACCAGCCGCTGCAGATCAGATGCCGTCCGGGAATAATACGACTGCATCCGCTGCCGTTCCCGCGCTTCCTGCTGCTCCTCCATACTTCTTCCCCATAAGGGCTGTGCCGCAAAAAACGGCTCCGGCCGCTCCATCGGATTTCCCTGATAGGAATTTCTTCTATTTTCATACACTCTATCCTGATTCATGCCTGTTTTATTTCCTTTTTGCTCTTCCTTATACCATATGCACATCGCCGCCATTCTGCCGTTTCCCAGATCTCAAACACAATTTCACTTGCCAAAACCGCCGTTCCGTACTAAAATACAACCTGTATCTATTTTTCCGATACATCATATAGGAGTGAATATCATGAATCTGAATATGCAAGCTTTTAACATCAACACGCTGCTTGGCGGTCTCGATAAAGTCCGGGACGTCATGGGTGTTTACCAGCAGCAGCTTCTTCTGATTGTGATTGTTTTTGCCCTGCTGAACTGTTTCTTCGGCTATGCGCTCCGCAAGCTCTGGAGCGTCATTCCCGGATTTTTTCTCGGCGCGGCCGCCGGTTATGCAGCGGGTACCTACACGAATCAGACCACGACGATCACCCTGGCGCTTGCCGTCGGTACCGGTCTTCTGACCGCAATCATTGCCTTCGTCCTCTACCGGATCGGACTTTTTCTTCTGATCTGCGGGCTCGTCGGCTTTTGCCTCTGGCATCTCGTTAATCCAAACGATATCACAGGTTATGGACTCGTCGCCCTCGTCGCTTTCGTGATCGGCCTGATCTGCGTTCCGTTCGAACGCATTTCCGTAATCCTGGTCACCTCCATCTGCGGCGCCCTCACAACGATCCGCATGGCATATTTCTTCAAGGACCTCGATCTGAACATGATGTTCTGGATTGTCTCTGCCATTCTCGCCGCAGCAGGCATGCTCTTCCAGTTTAAACCGTGGAAAGAGGCGGACTACTGGGAGGATGACGACGAAGAAGAACGCGAACACCGTGCAAAAGCGCGCGCCAGACGGAAGCGCAGATCCGGTTTCGATCCTCTTCCATCCAGAAAGAAGAAAAAGAAACGCCGCGGCTCCTCTTCCTCTTCTTCCGGCAACGCAAGAGATCCGTACCGCAGCTATCAGAAACCGTCGAACCGTACCCGTGTTTCGCAGAACACCATGTACGATTTCCGTTTTGTTCCGGAAGAACCTGACGATGACGACGATGAGAAAGATCTTCCGAAAATCATCCGCCGCCGGCCATCCGCAAAACCGGCCGCTCCGGAGGAGTTTGACGAAGAAGAAACATCCCCAAAAGCTTCCATGGGCGACACGAAGCCGTATACCTCTCCTTCCAAACCGCAGATCACCGAGGACGGCATCCCGGATGTCGATCTCTCCGCGATCCGGCAGCAGATTTCCGAAGAGGTACAGAGAATTTACGAAGACGATCAGAACTCGTAATCCGCACTGCAGCGCAGAAAACCCGGCAGGCAAAGGAACATTCCCTTGTCTGCCGGGTTCATTTTTTATCCTGATTTTCAGTTATAAAGATACTTCTGATTTGTCTCCAGATCGATCGTGTCTTTGTCGATCCACTGATATCCCGTATCGATCTTCTGATCTACCGGAAGTCCCTGAATCGCGCGGACGGCCGCCACGATTGCCGCATAGCCAAGACCGTACGGATTCTGCGTTACGGTACCGTACTCGCGTCCCTCCTGGATCGCTTTCTGCTGTTTTTCACCGGAATCAAAACCGACAATCTGAATCTGCTCAGTATTTTCCATATCCGCCAGCGCATCCAGCGTCTGGTCTGCCATGTCTTCGTTCGTACAGAAGATGCCCTTCAGAGCCGGGTAGGTTTCAAGTGTATTTTTCAGCATGTCCGCGATGGATTCTTCTCCATCTCCGTAATTCACCTGAACCACTTTCACGTCGGTATATTTTTCTTCGATCTCTTTTTTAAATGCTTCCACGCGCTCTACGCTGCTCTCGGTGTTGTACTGATGTGCAACAATCGCAACCTCTCCGCTGTTGCCGATGGCCTCGCAGAGATGATCTGCCGCAAGCTTTGCTGCCGCTGCGTGATCAGTCGCACATGTCGAGGTGATCAGATCACTCTCGATACCGGAATCCGCGATGACGACTGGAATCTGGCTGTCGGAAGCCTCTTCCATCTGTGCCTGTCCCGACTGCTGGTCAATGATGCCAAGGATCAGCGCGTCCGGATTTTCCGAAATGACAGAGTCGATGATATTGATCTGAGAGTTGGTGTCACTTTCATTTTCCGGGCCTTCAAATGTCATATAAACTTTGTCGTTTCCGTTGTAGCCAAGCGAGGCGTTCAGATCGTCAAGTGCCTGCTGTGCACCGGCTTTTACGGCTTTCCAGAAACCGGCACTTAAGTCTTTTGCAACCACGGCGATGTAAGAGCCTTTTTCAACGGTAAGTCCATCCACGGTGTCATACAATGCTTCCATGCCGTCCTTGTGCGGAACGGTGATTTCTATTCGTTTTTTGTCTGCTTCTTTTCCTTCATCTCCAGAGCTTTCAGAAGATGTGGATGCACTGGCTGACTCTGCTGTAGAATCTGCGCTGGACGATGAGGCCTCCGGGCTTTCTTCTGCCGCCGGAGTTTCTGTCACTTCCTGAGACGACGATGCTGCGGTGCTCTTGTCTGTCACTGCTTCTTTTCCGCATCCAGCTGCCGAGCACAGCAGGATTCCGGAAAGCAGTACTGCAATCATTCTGCGTTTCATAATTCTCCCTTTCTGCTTTGCCTGATGAATCATTTTCCATTATTTTTTACAGTTTTGTTACATAACCTTTCTCTATTATACACAAACCGTAAAAATAGTCCAGTCCTGTTTTCTTATGATTTTCTGAACTTTTTTGCAATTTCACATAGCTCTGAATAGTTACACAAAGCTGTGGAAGATTTCACCTTCTGGTTTTACGGTAAACGAAAGCCGTTTGCCTGTCCGCGGATGCTTCAGCTCGAGATGATGCGCGCACAGCGCCAGAGATCCTTTCTCTTTCGCCCCATATTTTGCATCCCCCGCCAGCGGATATCCCGCATGGGAAAACTGGACGCGGATCTGGTGGTGGCGGCCCGTTCCGAGGTGGATCTGCACCAGGGTTCGGTTCTCCTGTGTCCTTATCACTTCATATTTCAGCACCGCTTTTTTCGCTCCGGCGGTGCCTGGCTGTACGACGCGGGATGTGTTGCTCCGTCCGTCTTTTACAAGGAAATCCTCAAACTTCTGCACGCCCTGTTTTTCGATTTTTCCCTCACAGACGGCGAGATACTCTTTCTTCATTGTCCCGTCCTTCACCTGCCGTCCCAGTTTTCCTGCGGCGTCTTTGTTTTTCGCAAACACCAGCACGCCCTCAACCGGCTGATCGAGCCGGTGAACGACCGCCAGATATGGAATCTGAGTCCGCGCCTGTCCCGGTGTTTCCGCCCTTGTCTGCTTCGCCAAATAATTCAGCAGCGCATGCTCCAGATCCATCTGTCCCATCCGCGCATTCTGCACTGCCATACCCGCGTGCTTGTGAACAACAAGAATATCGTTATCTTCCATTAAAATATCTTCTCTGCAAAATCCAGCCACTTTCTTCTCCTGTTCTGACTTCTTATTTTCGATACACGGATTTCTCCGCTGTTATGCTTTAAGAAGTATGCACCATTTCCGCCGCATCTGTCAAGAAAAACATGCCCGGCGGACGAATTACACAACACAGAAAGCGATCGCCATACCAATCATTTTTTCTGATACAGCGACCGCTTTTTCTTTATTTTCCATATTCAGTTTTTTCTCTACTTTCAAGGATTTTCACTGGTTTTCTTTCTTTACCGATCTGTGATCTTTGTTTTCGCTTTCGTTTGATATTTCAAAGATCGTTTCTCTTCCATTTCCCTGTTGTAGATTTTCTTTTTTTCGGGAAGATGTTCTTTTTCAGAGGCTTTTCCTTTGCGGTTAAGATTTCCACTCCGAAAATCTTTTCCTTAGGATTTCCTAAGATCTGCTCTGATCTCATGTTTATCAAAAGGTTTTCTTTCGAACTTCTTTTGTATGGATCTTTATCTCAGGTTTTCTTTCCTTTCGGAAGTCTCTCATCTTAAGAACATCTTCCTTTTCCCTTTTTTTCCATTCTTCTATAGAAGATTTCTCGTCTCTTTCTATGAAAATGGTTTGTTCTCTTGAAAAGGGGGTCCCAAGTCTTTCTCTTTGTACCTCTTGGTTAGGTTTTTGTTTTCTTGTTTCTTTGTGATTTTAATATAACAGATCCGCCAGTATTTGTCAACACATTTTTAAAATATTTTTACTGTTTTTTTATATCACTTTTCCTTTTCTTAATTATTGTGTTTATTTTCTGAATTTTATATTGTTTTCTGATATTTTATTTCAAATAAGTGCGCAGAAAAAGAGCTATGAAACAGACTTTTCTCCTGCCACACAGCTCTTTCTCAAATACTTATCCTCTATAATAGTTGATCAGGCATCCCTTGCGGATGATTTCTCTCTCATCATCGGTCAGCGCGCCTAACGTCATCTCGAACGGAACAAGTGCTCCGTCTTTTACAACGTACGCTTTGATCACATCAGCTTTCTCTTCTACTGCCTTGCGGATCTCCGGTACAAAAAGGTAATCTCCGTTTGCAAACGGCAGATCTCCTGCCGGGATCAGGAATGGAAGCATGCCCCAGTTAATCAGGTTGGAGCGGTAGCGCTTCGTTGCATACTCGTTGGCGATGTTTGCCCAGCCGCCTAATACCTTCTGGCAGGAAGCTGCCTGCTCACGCGCAGAGCCGTCGCCCGGTTTTACAGCGAAGATGGTGGATCCGACACCGACGTTTGTCTTGTCGATATCCGGGTACTGGGTGTGAATTGCTGCAAAGACCGGTTTCAGTTCCGGAAGTGCCTCTGCCGGGCAGTTGCCTTCCTGGATGGCTTTCTCTGCAACCTGTACTTCTTTTGCACGTCCCACATAAGCCGGATCTTTTCTGGACAGGGTAAACTCTGCCAGTCCAAGCGGGTTGGAACGGAAGGACGAAGTCTCGCCGGATGGAATCAGCTCGTCGGTGGTCGTAACCGGATCATGGATCTCAGAGACAACCTTCAGAATCAGGTTCTCAGCAAGCTGCGGCATTGCCGGCCAGTCTTTGATGTTTGGTCCGAACTGAATTTCAACAGATGGATCTGCCACGCCCTTGCTGTCGAAGACACGGTTCTCGTAAATCTTCTTGTCGAAGTGGTATGCCGGTTTGGTATACGTTCCGGTAAACTCATCTGCTGCAGTCAGAAATCCCTTGTTTGCTGCGGTTGCGGCGATGGAACGTGCATCCATCAGGGCAACGGAAGAAATCTGTCCGTTCTGGATTTTGGATCCCTCGCGGTTCGGGAAGTTTCTGGTGGAGTGACGGATTGAGAATGCATTGTTTGCCGGGGTATCGCCTGCGCCGAAGCACGGTCCGCAGAATGCAGTCTTGACGATCGCACCGGTCTCCAGCAGGTCTGCCAGTTTTCCGTTTCTTGCCAGCTCCATATAAATCGGAGTACTTGCCGGGTAAACACTTAAGGTGAACGCATCGTCGCCAATGCTGTGGCCTTTCAGGATATCGGCTGCGTCGCAGATGTTCTCAAATCCGCCGCCGGCGCATCCTGCGATGATTCCCTGGTCTACCAGGAGTTTTCCGTCGTGTACTTTATTTTTCAGAGTGAACGGAACTTTTCCGTCGAGGCTGATGGCTGCTTTCTTCTCTACATCGTTCAGGATGTCATCGAGGTTTGCTTTCAGCTCTTCAATGGTATAAACATTGCTCGGATGGAACGGCATCGCGATCATCGGTTTGATCTTGTCGAGTTCTACTTTTACAACGCCGTCATAGTAAGCAACCGCGCCAGGATTCAGCTCTTTGTAATCTGCGCTTCTGCCGTGGATCTGATAGAACTCGCTGATCTTCTCATCGGTTCTCCAGATGGAGGACAGACACGTTGTCTCGGTTGTCATAACGTCCACACCGATCCGGTAATCTGCGCTTAAGGAAGATACGCCAGGTCCTACGAACTCCATAACTTTGTTCTTTACGTAACCATTTGCAAAGACTGCACCGATGATGGCAAGTGCAATATCCTGCGGTCCTACGCCCGCCTGCGGTGCGCCTGTCATGTAAATTGCGATCACTCCCGGCATAGCGATATCATATGTTTTGGAGAGAAGCTGTTTTACCAGCTCCGGTCCGCCCTCGCCCATGGCCATGGTTCCGAGTGCACCGTAACGGGTGTGGGAATCGGATCCGAGGATCATTTTTCCGCCGCCGGCAAGCATCTCGCGGGCAAACTGATGAATTACTGCCTGATGAGGCGGTACATAGACGCCGCCGTACTTTTTCGCACAGGTAAGACCAAACATGTGGTCATCTTCGTTGATGGTTCCGCCGACTGCGCAAAGGGAGTTGTGGCAGTTGGTCAGCACGTACGGTACCGGGAATTTTTCCAGTCCTGACGCGCGCGCGGTCTGAATGATTCCAACAAAAGTAATGTCATGCGATGTAAGTTTGTCAAATTTGATCTGCAGATTTTCCATGTTGCCGGAAACATTGTGGTCTTTTAAGATTCCATAGGCAATGGTTTCTTTTGCAGCATCCGCCGGACACGGCACAGCGCCGGTACGCGCTTTGAGTTCCGCGCGGCCTTCTTCTGTATCCGGGATGATGTCGATTCCGTTGACAAGGTATGCACCTGTGTTCAGTAATTCAATCATGTCGTTCCTCTCCTCTTGTTGTTGATAAAATGTCAGGGTCAAAAAGTCTTTTGACCCCTTCGATACCCGGATTGCTCCGTGCTTTGCACTCCCGCAATCCTGTACGGCTCTGAACGGTTTTACAGATTTTCGCTGTTGTTCATATACGTCATGTAGCTTACGACCATCATGGCAATTTTAAAGGTCAGCGCATCGTCAAATTTACGAATGTCGAGTCCTGTGCTCTTCTCGAGCTTCTCCAGACGGTACACCAGAGTATTTCTGTGTACATAGAGCTGACGGGATGTCTCGGACACATTCAGGTTATTTTCAAAAAATTTATTGATTGTGGTCAGTGTTTCCTCATCGAACGTATCCGGCAGATTTTCGCCGAAGACTTCGGTCATAAACATTTCGCACAGCGGAATCGGGAGCTGATAGATCAGACGGCCGATGCCGAGGTTGTTGTATGGTACCACGTTTTTGTCTGCGTAGAAAATTTTTCCTACTTCGAGTGCCATCTTCGCCTCTTTGTAAGAACGCGATACACTCTTGATCTCGTTGACCGGATTTCCGTAGGAAACGCGCACCTGGGACATGGCCTCCGCATTCAGCATATCCACCAACATTCTTGCGGTCTGGTTCATATCCTCGAAGGTGTCGGTGTCTTTCAGTTCTTTTACAATGATAATGCTCTTCTCATCGACTGCGGTGATGAAATCTCTCGGTCTTGAAGCAAAGAGGCTCTTTACTGTCTCCTGTGCGCTGATGTCTTTTTCCAGCTTCGTCTCTACCATGTAAACAACGCGGCGCACATCTGTGTCGATGCGAAGCTTTTTCGCGCGGTTGTAGACATCCACCAGAAGAAGATTGTCGAGAAGAAGGTTCTGGATAAAGTTGTTTTTGTCCAGACGCTCTTTGTATGCAATGATAAGATTCTGAATCTCACATACGGCAACCTTTCCGATCATATATGCATCGTCGCTGCTTCCTTTAGAAATCAAAATATACTCCACATTCTGGTTGTCATATACTTTAAAATAATGATATTCCTGTACAATCTGGCTGTCCGCAGCGGATAATACAAAAGAACGGATGCTTTCTGCATCAATCGCGGTTTCCGGGAATGTGGTCACCAGCAGAACACCATCCGTATTCGTCACACATAAATCAATTCTCGTAATATTTCTTAATTCATCAAGGGTTTTCTGTAATACCTGACTTGATACCAAATCTGCCACTTCCTTTCTCCTGGCGTATTTTACTCCAGGGTGCGTCTTATCTATAACTATAGCTTATTTTTTTCTCATTGGCAACTATTTTTTGCTTCGCAAAAGGAGGGCGGTGCATATGCAAAAAGGACCGGCATCCGAACGGATGCCGATCCTTTTCTCTATGTTTGCGCATACGCGCTGATGTTCATATGGATTAGTTGGTAATGGTGATCTCTGTCTCTTTGTCGAACAGATGAACTTTCTCCATATCCAGAGCAAATTTAACGGTATCACCGCTTCTTGCAGTTGTACGAGGATCTACGCGGGCTGTCATTGGGAAGCCTTCGCAATCGAAGTACAGGTAAACTTCTGCACCTAACAGCTCGTATACGTTGATCTTGCACTCAACTACGCTGTCTTTGGAAGTTTCGATGAACATCTGAGAATCATGTACGTTCTCAGGACGGATACCCATAACAACGGTCTTTCCGTCATATCCGCCGTCGATAACAGCTTTTGCTTTGGAAGCCGGCAGTTTCATGTTGTATTTACCAACAGTAAGAGTAACGTCGTTTCCGTTAACTTTTACTTTTGCATCCAGGAAGTTCATCTGCGGAGATCCGATGAATCCTGCAACGAACAGGTTGCCCGGTGCGTTGTACAGGTTCTGCGGGGTATCTACCTGCTGAACAACTCCGTCTTTCATAACAACGATTCTGGTACCAAGTGTCATAGCCTCGGTCTGGTCATGTGTTACGTAGATGATGGTAGCGCCCAGTCTCTCATGCAGTTTGGAAATCTCGGTACGCATCTGTACACGAAGTTTTGCATCCAGGTTTGACAGAGGCTCGTCCATAAGGAATACTTTAGGATCACGTACGATTGCACGTCCCATAGCAACACGCTGTCTCTGACCACCGGAAAGAGCTTTCGGTTTACGGTCAAGCAGTTTCTCCAGGTCAAGGATTTTAGCTGCTTCTTTAACCTGTTTGTCGATCTGATCTTTCGGAACTTTTCTCAGTTTCAGACCGAATGCCATGTTATCATATACGGTCATGTGTGGATACAGAGCGTAGTTCTGGAATACCATTGCGATATCACGGTCTTTCGGCTCTACATCGTTTACTACTTTATCGTCAATTTTCAGAGTACCATCGGAGATCTCCTCAAGACCTGCGATCATACGAAGTGTTGTAGATTTACCACATCCAGATGGTCCTACGAAGATGATAAACTCTTTGTCAGCGATTTCCAGGTTGAAGTCTTTTACTGCTTCAAAACCGTTCGGATATCTTTTTGTAATGTGCTGTAAAGATAAACTTGCCATTTTTGAATCCTCCCTAAATGAACATCATGCGTTTTATTATGAGTTTTGCATTTGCATCTCTCTTGCTTATGGGATTAGTATACCTTTTCTACCCGCATTCGACCATGCCACAATTACACAAACTTTCCTCCGGCAGATTGGCAATTCTGCTTTCGGATTTTCTCGAACCGTTCTCTTCTGTCCACTTTGCACAAACAAAATGTTCACTCTTATACAAAATGACGAAACGAAAAGTTTATATTCTCTTCATTGCATTTTTCTGAAAAATTCGCTATACTTTTCTATGATGTCTGCCAGCCGGAACGTTAATCGGCGGCACACTTAATTCAACAGAAAAGAGGAACAAATTATGAGTTTTTTCAGCCTGGACAGTAAGTTCTCGCAGATTATGGGCCGTGTCTTCGACCTGATGATGCTGAACATTATTTTCCTTATTATGTGTATCCCGATTGTGACAATCGGCGCCAATTTCACAGCAATGTACTACGTCACGCTGAAGATGATCAAAAATGAGGAGACGTATATCTTCCGTACCTACTGGAAATCCTTCCGCGAAAACTTCAAGCAGGCAACTGCCATCTGGCTCATCCTGCTGGCGGTTCTGATTGTTCTGATTCTTGATCTTCTGCTGGTCATGAGAATGCCGGGTACCATCACCTACCTGCGTTTTGTTTTCCTGGTACTGATCTTTTTCGAGGCCATGGTACTTTCCTATGTATTTCCGGTACTGAGCCGCTTTGACAATACTGTAAAAAACACGATCAAGAACTCCATCCTGATGGCAATCCGCCACCTGCCGTGGACCATCATGATCCTGCTCGTCAATCTCTGTCCGCTGCTGATCTATGTATTCTCCACGACAAAGATTGTCAGCTATCTGATTCTTCTGATGTTCCTTCTGGGCTTTTCCACGGTAGCGCTTGGATGCTCCTGGTTCTTCGTAAACAAAATCTTCCCATTCTATATGCCTGAGGAAGAAAACGAGGTTCTGACACCGGAAGAAGAATCCTTACGGGCACTCGAAGCAATGGACAGACCAAGCCCGCTGACTGAACGTTCCGATGACGCTGCTCCGGCTGAAACTACCGATGCTGCAGAAACTGCTTCGGAAGAGGAATCTGCAAGCCCGGCTGAACAGACAGAAACAGACGAAACAAACGAATAAATAAACTGCATTTCATAAACAACTCCCCGCCGGGAACCGCATCTGCTGCGTGTTTCCCGGCGGGGAGTTGTCGTTTTCTATTCTCTTTTATTTTTCAACACTTCTCAGGCATCCTGCTGTGCTTCCTCCTGTACCGCTTCCGGTACGATCATCGGAGGCATCGGTTTTTTCTCCTTTACAGCTTCATCAAACGTAATCGTAACCTTGAACAGGTCGCCGTCCAGATAAATGTTGAAGCTTCCATGCTGCAATACCGTTAGGTTCTTTGCGATTGAAAGACCCAGGCCGCTGCCCTCGGTGCTCCGGCTGACATCGCCGCGGATAAAACGCTCCGTCAGTTCATCTGCCTGGAAGTTCAGCGGGTTCTCGGAAATGTTCTTAATCGAGAGCTGAATCTTTCCGTCTTTTTTGATGGCATCCACATAAACCCGTGTTCCCGGCATGGCATATTTGCAGACATTTACGTACAGGTTCTCAAGCACGCGCCAGATGCGGCGGCTGTCCGCACGGATCAGAAGCGGTTCCGGCTGGAGAATACAGATCAGGTCGAGATTGCGGCCTTCGAACCGCTCCGCAAATTCTCCGTTCACCTGCTGTACCAGTTCATTCAGGTTCAGGTTCATGAATTCCAGTTTAATATTTCCGGAGCTGATCTTCGATGCCTCGACAAGGTCCTCCGTCAGCTGTTTCAGGCGCTGTGATTTTTCGTCGAGTACGCGGATATAATCTTTCGCTTTCTCGTTTTCAATATTTTCCCGTTTCAGCAGATCGACATAATTAATAATAGAAGTAAGCGGTGTCTTGATATCGTGGGATACGTTGGTGATCAGATCCGCTTTTAAGCGCTCGCTCTTCATCTGCTCCTGCACTGCCGCTTTCATTCCCTCTCCGAGCGAATTGACAATTCCGGCAAGCTGAAGGTTGTCTTCCCCCTGCAGCTCCGTCAGGTCAATCTTGTAATCCAGATCGCCCGCAGCAATCTCTTTTAAGCCATGTTCAATCTGTTTTCTTCCGGATGCCTCGCGCAGCAGAAGAAGCAGCACTGCGGCATCCATCACCAGGGTAAGGAATACGCCGAACATTCCGAAGCCGCAGCAGAGAATGATCTGCACGCCGCAGAAAACGCAGAACATAAGGATCGTTCGCTCCGACTCCTGTCTGCCTTCATAGAAGGTTCTTCCGGCAGACACGATCCGGTGGCCGACGCAGTACAAAAACGACTGTTTCCAGACGTTGCGTGCTTTGATCCGGCGCACCAGTGAGCAGTACGGAATCAGTGTGATCAGAAATCCGGCGAGGATGCCCGATGCGGCCACCAGGCTTCGCCATGTATCTGCTTCATTTCCATAGGATCCGCTGTAGATGTAGTTTCCGTCAAAATTCTGGATATAATGAACGCCGCCGTAGGAAAGTTCGATGCAGACAGCAACGATTCCAACTGCTCCCATCACAATCAGGATGGCGGCTGCAGCTGCGATTTCCGTGTACCACTGATCGAAAAAGTAAAGGCGGATTTCTTTGTTTTTTCCATTTCTTCCTGCCTGCAGTGTGAACAGGACCAGGCAGACCAGCGTTCCGATTCCGCCAACTGCAATCATCAGAAGAAGGAGCTGCATTTTCGGAAGCCACTGGCTGTAGATCTCACTGTACTGGGAGAAATAGTCGCTTGCTGCCAGATCCGGATCCAGTGCAACAAAGATCTTCTGATAATTATCTGCAATCTGATTGTTCAGTAGATAGCTTCTCGCTGCTTCCACGGCCGGGCTGTTTTTTCTTGTTGCATAAGAACGGACTTTGTCGGCACCGCCGGTCCGGTCAACAGCAAAGGCGAACGGATAGGGCGATTTCTGCGCAATGGCTGTTGTGTAACCATTTTTCCAGGAATCCACATTCGTATAGATATTTCCTTCTTTATCCTCCAGACAGTACCAGAGATTGGCATCGTCCGCATCGACGCTGATGCCGCTCTCCTGGTTTTTAAAAGCAGCAACTTCTTCCGTGACCCCGGAAAGTGTCATATACAGATCGCGGATGGATACCTTTTTCAGATTTGCCGCCGCGTACTCATAGAGGTACGTTCCCGCTTTCGTTTTCTGCGTTTCCAGGCTCATTCCCTGATCGTATAGATACAAAAACTGGGAGGAAACATCAGCAGGATCAATTTTTTTCTCTTTCAGGCTTTTCACTGCATTATCGGAAGGAAAGTAGACCTCGCCGTCCGGGGAAAAGCTGTCAAACGTCTCTGCATCTGCCGCGCTCACTTCTTCGGTGAGTGCGGCTACATCCGTCTCTTCTGTTTCCTGGCTCACGTCAGTTCCATCTTCGTATGCAAGATAGGCTTCTTTGTCAATTCCGGCATCGTTCGTCGCATAATTGTCCGCAGTATACGCTGCCACCTCATTGAGGTCTGCGCTGCTGCCGTCATCGTACATCTTGACAAGCTGGTCAATGGTGTACGTTGTACTTATCCCGCCGCTTCCCTCTCCATCGGTTGCAAAGGCACGGTAATCAATCTCTTTTGTTCCGTCGTATCGACCGTTTGTGCCGAATTTACTCATATCATTATAGTAGCTCATGACGTTATGAAGCTGCCGCTGCACCAGTGTGCCGCATGCGGTGGTTTCTTCAAACGCATACTTTTTTGCTGCCGCATTCGGCGTCAGGCCGACGCTGGAAAGCATCAGTGTCTGAATGCCCCCGAACAGCGCACTGGCGGCAAAAACGATCAGCAGAAGAAAAACGATCAGCTTCCCCGTCAGGCTGTAGAGTTTTCGTTCTTTCACAATTATTCACTCCTTATTATTGTTTCTCAATCTTATACCCAATTCCCCATACAACTTTCAGATAGCGCGGCTCCTTCGGGTTGATTTCGATTTTCTCACGGATGTGACGAATGTGGACCGCAACGGTGTTGTCCGCACCGATCGCCTCCTCGTTCCAGATGCTCTCGTAGATCTGTTCAATCGAAAATACCTTGCCTGGATTTTTTACCAGCAGCAGGAGAATGTTATATTCGATCGGGGTCAGTTTGACTGGTTCACCCTCGACGCTGACTTCTTTTAAATCGTCATTGACGAGAAGCCCGCCGACCTGATACACATTTTCTCCGTCGTCCGCCGGAAGATTTCCAAGTTTCGTGTAGCGCCGCAGCTGAGATTTCACCCTCGCCACCAGCTCGAGCGGGTTAAACGGCTTCGTCACGTAATCATCCGCGCCGATGTTCAGTCCCAGAATTTTGTCCACATCCTCTGATTTTGCGGACAGAATAATGATCGGAATACTGCTCTTTTCCCTGATTTTCAGCGTCGCACGGATGCCGTCCAGTTTCGGCATCATGACGTCGATAATCAGCAGCTGAATCTCCTCCCTCTCGAGCATCTGGATGGCCTGCATGCCGTCATATGCTTTCAGCACATGATAGCCCTCCTGGGTCAGATAAATCTCAATGGCGTCTACAATCTCTCTATCATCATCACATACTAAAATGTTGTACATTTCTTCTTTCTCCACCTTTCATTTTTTCTTTTCCGGCACTTTTTTTCCGCGCCGGACCTCCCACATGATTCAAAGATGATTGTACCGCAAATTCCCTCAAGTTGCCAGATGTCTTTTGTTTTCATCCTTACTGTACCAAAGGAATCTTTAGGTCCGCAAAGGAAAATCTTAAGTTTCTATAAAGTTTTGTCTGTGAATTCAGAGCTCAAACATTTTTTAGACAATTGCAATTATTTTCTTAGCACATCCTGCTTGCCGTCTATGCGGATCTCAATAATTTAAAGATCATCAACGACCGATACGGGCATGAAGAAAGGGACTTCTCCATCCGCCTTGTCGGACAGTTTCTGCAGGATTCCATCGGCAAACGCGGTGTCTGCGGACGCATCGGCGGCGATGAATTCGCATATCTTGTTCCGTGTTCCGACGAAACAATGTCCAGGGATCTGTACCGGACGCTGCACTCCGCATTCGACATTTTTAATAGAACGAACGAAAAAGCATATAATATTACCGTTTCCACCGGCTTTTATCTGCTTCCGAAAGACATGGATTCCACACTTCCGGAGATGCTCGCGCATGCGGATGCAATGCTTTACGAGGAGAAACAGAAACGAGATAAGAATGTTGCGAAAATTTTACCAAAATAGGAATTGATTTTTTTCTGGAAAGCAGTTAGAATACTTGAGGGATGATTTTTGAATCCCGTATTTCAAGCGAAACAGACCGGCAAAAACGGCTGTTTGATCAAAAAATTTCTAAAAAAAGGCAGGTGAACAGAATGGATAGTTGTGATTCTCATGGGCGAAGTACCAGCATAGGACGGGAACCGGAAAATATGCAGGATGACGGCCATCCTTCTGTCCTGCTTTAATCTTAAATATTTTCCCTTCTTATCCTATGAAAACCCGAAGTAAGACACATGATCCAAACCAGTTTTGAAACGTAATTCTCTGGTTCTTTTTTCGTGTGCTTTTACTGCCCTGTGAGGGTTCCAACATGCTTTTTCGCACCGACAGCACGCATGTTTTTTTCTGCTGTCAAAAAAAAGAATGGAGGATAACGAAAAAATGGAAAAACGAGTACAGGATTATACCCAGGAGATCCTGGATACAATCCGCAGTAACTCTTCTCCGGCTGTCATGGGCAGCCGCCTGGAAGATTACCACGAAAATGACCTGGCAGATGTTCTGCCGCTTTTAACGGTTCCGGAGCGATGCAAACTGTACCGCATTCTGGACACGGACATGCTGTCCGATATTTTTGAGTATGCTGAATCCGACAACGTAGCCGAGTACCTCGAAGAGATGGATGTCAAAAAAGCCGCTTCCATCCTCTCCAAAATGGAGACCGATGCACTGGCCGAGGTTCTGCAGAAACTCGACAAAGCAAAGAAAAAACTTCTGATCGAACTGCTCGATCCGGAAGTACGCCACGATATTGAGATGATCGCCTCCTTCGATGAAGATGAAATCGGTAGCCGCATGACGACAAACTGCATCATCATCCGCGAGGATCTGAATGTCAAACAGGCGATGAGCAGCCTGATCGATCAGGCCGCAAAGAACGACAACATCTCTACCATCTTTGTTGTCAATGCGCAGCAGAAATTTTACGGAGCGATCGATCTGAAAAACCTGATCATCGCAAGACGCGACGAGACGCTCGAGGATCTGACCGTAACTTCTTACCCGTACGTATATGCAGAGGAGCCGATCAACGAGTGTATCGAAGAACTGAAGGATTATTCCGAGGATTCTATTCCGGTCCTCGACAATGACAACCGCCTGCTCGGTGTCATCACATCATCAAACATCATCGACCTGGTTGATGATGAGATGGGTGAGGACTACGCGATGTTCGCAGGTCTGACCGCAGAGGAGGATTTAAAAGAGCCGTTAAAAGACAGTATGAAAAAACGTCTTCCATGGCTGATCATCCTGCTCGGTCTTGGCATGCTGGTTTCTTCTGTAGTCGGTATTTTCGAACAGGTTGTCACAACCCTTCCGATCATCATGACCTTCCAGTCCCTGATCCTTGACATGGCCGGAAACGTTGGTACCCAGTCCCTGGCTGTTACCATCCGTGTCCTGATGGATGAGTCCCTGACCGGAAAACAGAAATTACAGCTTGTTTTCAAGGAAATGCGCATCGGTTTCTGCAATGGTCTTCTGCTTGGTGTTCTGTCCTTTGCTGTCATCGGACTTTTCATCTTCTTATTCAAAGGAAAGACCATGATGTTCGCATTTTCTGTTTCCGCCTGCATCGGTATCGCGCTGCTGCTGGCTATGCTGATTTCCAGTGCCGTCGGCACCTGCATTCCGCTGTTCTTTAAAAAGATCCACATCGATCCGGCGGTTGCTTCCGGCCCGCTGATCACAACGGTCAACGACCTTGTCGCTGTCGTTACATTCTATGGCCTGAGCTGGCTGTTCCTGATCGAGATGCTGCATCTCGCAGGCTGATCTTTTGATACGACTGAAAAATTTTTAAGAGGCAGATATCAACTTTTTCTGGTTTCGGAAAAAGCTGATATTTGCCTCTTATCTTTTCTCTTCCCTTCTTTACATTCCAAACAGAAACCGATATAATAGCAGGTAACGGTGCTTTTATGCTTTGACGTTTCACAGTGCCGCAAATATTTTGAAATGAGGGTTTTTGAAAACATGATTGTCAATCTCATCACCACAGTCTACAACTTTCTCTGGGGCGATCTTTTTACGATTCCGCTCCCGGGCGGCGGCAGTCTCGGAATCTCCCTTCTGATTCTTCTGCTGATCCCAACCGGCATCTATTTTACGATCCGGACACGTTTTCTTCCTATCCGTCTGTTCCCGGACATGATCCGTGCCCTGTCGGAAAAGAAAAATGAAAAAAGCAGCCTTTCTTCTTTTCAGACACTGATCGTTTCCACCGCAACGCGTGTCGGTATGGGAAATCTGGTCGGCGTTGTCGCTGCAGTCTCCGCCGGAGGCGCAGGTGCTGTGTTCTGGATGTGGGTGACGGCTATCATCGGCTCGTCTACCGCGTTTATCGAAGCTACGCTCGCACAGCTTCACAAAGAAGAAGATCCTCTGTACGGCGGCTACCGCGGCGGTCCTGCCTACTACATTCACGATCTGGTTGAAGACCACCTCAAGAAGAAAAAACGATACGTTCTGCCGGCTGTTCTGTTTGCCATTGCCGGTCTGATCTGCTGGTGCGGTATCAGTCAGGTAATCAGCAACTCCGTGGCTTCTTCTTTTAAAAATGCATTTTCCATTCCGCCGCTTTACACCAGTATCATGCTGGTGATTCTTTCTGCAATCATCGTACTGCGGAAAAATGCAACCGTAAAGGTGCTGGATTTTATAGTTCCTGTCATGGCAGTCTGCTATTTCTTTATCACACTGTTTATCATCGCAGTCAACCTCCGTCAGATTCCTTCTGTGTTTGCACGCATTTTTGAGGAAGCCTTCGGACTTCGTCAGATGGCAGCCGGCGGTTTTGGTGCTGTTCTGATGAACGGTGTAAAGCGTGGTCTGTTTTCGAATGAAGCCGGTTCCGGCTCCGCTCCATGCGCCGCTGCCGCCGCAGAATGTGACCGCCCGGCCAAAGCAGGCCTTGTACAGGCGCTCGGCGTTTTTGTTGACACAATCGTCATCTGCAGCTGCACCGCAATGATTATGCTGCTTGCACCAAAGGATCTGATTAATGGCCTTTCCGGCATGGATCTCTTGCAGACCGCCATGCAGTATCATCTGGGAAAATTCGGTGTGATTTTTATCGCACTTACGCTGTTTTTGTTCAGCTTTTCCACGTTCCTCGGCATTTTGTTCTATGCAAGAAGCAACGTTGCCTACCTGTTCGGTGACAAGTGGTGTTTCCAGACCGCTTACAAGGTTCTTGCACTTGTAATGCTGTTTATCGGCGGTATTGCCGCATACACTTTTGTGTGGGATCTTGGTGATGTCGGCATCGGGCTGATGACAATTTTCAACATTATTGCACTGTATCCACTTGCAGGTGAGGCGCTTTCCGAGTTAAAATCATATGAGGAGTCGAAGAAATTGTAAATCCTGTGGATTGCTGTTTCGGACCGAAAAAGGGGTTTTAGAAAAAGGAGGTTTTTACACATGATCATTGAACCATCAAACTACACGTATGAGACAATGCCGGACTACACGGACGCGGTAGACGGCGCCGTGGAAATTCCGGTGACCGGAGAGGAAATGGAGATCCGCTATGCGCATGAAGTTGTCTACGACGAGGCGCACAATCTTCATCTGGAAATTTTCACACCATTCCAGATGGCGCACCCGGAGCGCACCTGGCCGTGCATCACATTTATTCAGGGATCCGCCTGGATGAAACAGTATGTCTACCAGAAGGTCGGCATGATCGCCCGTCTGGCGCAGCGCGGCTACGTTGTTGCAATCGTCGAATACCGTCACAGCGGAATCGCACATTTCCCAGCGCAGATCATCGACGCAAAAAATGCGGTACGTTTTCTGCGTGCGCATGCGGAGGAATACAAGCTGAATCCATCGCAGATGTTCCTAATGGGAGATTCTTCCGGCGGACAGGTTTCTTCCGTTGCCGGCATGACCGCAAAGAGCGGAAAACTTGACGAGCCGATCAATGAGGAAAGCTGCGAGGTATGCGGTATTATCGATCTGTACGGAGCTGTTGATGTGACACTGCCGTACGGCTATCCGATAACGCTGAACCATCAGAAACCGGACAGCCCGGAGGGCATGCTGATGGGCTATGACATTACCGAGCATCTTGAGGAGGCTAAGGCAGCCTGCTCCAAAACATACGTGAACGAGGATTTCCCGCCGATGCTGATCGCACACGGCACCAAGGACACGATGGTGTTCTGCCAGCAGAGTGTCGATCTCTACCACGCATTAAAGGATGCCGGAAAAGATGTACAGCTGTATCTTCTTCGCGGCGCAGACCACGGCGGTGCAGCATTCTGGACCGAGGAAATGATTACCGTTTACGATAACTTCTTCAAAAAATGTTTGGGTGAATAACATGAGGATTGCTTACTGCGAAGATGAACCGGCGCAGCGTTCCCGGATGGAACTGCTGCTCCACACCTTTGCGGAGCGAAAAAGGCTTCCTCTTACCGTGGAAGCCTTTTCAGACTCCGCTGCTTTTCTGTTCCACTACCCTGACTCGTATCCGTTCGATCTCATCTTTCTCGATATTGATCTCGGCGGAATGGACGGCATGGCGCTGGCGCGGAAAATCCGTGAGACGGACAGCGAGGTGCCGATTCTCTTTCTGACGAACCACAGAGAATACGTTTTCGAAGGGTATGAGGTGCAGGCGTTCCGGTATCTCTTAAAGCCGGTGACGGAAGACACACTGTTTCCGCTGCTCGACGAACTGCAGACGATGCGCGGACAGGAAAAGCCGCATCTGCTGCTTTCACTTGGCGGGGAGACGCAGAAGCTGTTCCTCTCGGATCTGCTTTTTGTGGAGTCCGATAATCATTATCTGACGCTGCATACGGCCGCCGGCACGGAAACGTTTAAGAAAAATCTGTCGGAGTTCCGCGAAGAGCTTTCCGCCGCATGGCAGGCTTCTGGTGGGACAGGAGAATGTTTTGCGGCAGCACACCGGAGTTATCTTGTGAATCTCGCTCATGTGGAGCGGATCACGCGGACGGAATGTCTCTTGTCGGACGGAACAAAAATTCCGGTCAGCCGCGGATGCTATGCATCACTCAACCAGGTGTTCCTGCAGTTTTACCGGCCGAATGCGTTTTAAAGGTTTTGCATTTTTTAATTTCCAATTCCGAACGAACCGAGGTGATGTTTCATGGCGCACATTCCATTTTTATCCCATTATCTGGAACGCAAAAATATCGAATACCAGAACCAGCTTCTCGCCCGCCAGGTCGAGGAAGTGCAGAATATCTATCTGACAATGCGCGGCTGGCGTCATGATTACCACAATCATCTGCAGTCAATGAAGGCATATGTTGAGATGGGACAGTATGATAAGCTGCAGGAATATCTCGGGCTGCTCGAAAATGATCTCGATCAGGTCAACCAGCTCTGCGACTCGGGGAATGTGAATCTCGATGCGATTTTAAATTCCAAAATTTCACTCGCCGAAAAGAACGGCATCCGCGTGGATTACAAGGCAGCCTGCCCGGCCAATCTTACGGTGAGTGATATTGATCTCTGCGCGCTGATCGGAAATCTGATTGACAATGCGGTGGAAGCATGCGAGGGCCTTGCGGATCCCTATATCCGGCTTTATATTGGTGTGCTGAAAAACCAGCTGTATATTTCCGTTACGAATGCAACAAAGGATACTGTGCGGAAGCTGGACAGCGAGTATATCACCACGAAGCGCGGAAATCACGGGCATGGGCTGAAACGGATCAATCTTGTTGTGGAAAAGTACGAAGGATATATCAACCGGCAGAACGAGCCCGGCGTTTTCGTGACGGAGATTATGCTGCCGCTGTAAAAAGCTCTTTCCAGAATTTTTTGATTTTGTCCGATGATTCTACAGAAAAATTTTGCAGAACGTGAACACTTTTTTTGCTGTTCGCGTTCTTTTTTGTTCCATTTACGTACTTTTCCCCCGTGTTTTGCATGAATATGGTAGGATAACTACAGTTCACGAAAGACATGTGACAGAGGAGGTCTTTATGTATTCATTATGGTCTAACTACATTTATATTCATCGGGAGCTGTGGCATTACAGCAAAAAGCCGTTTCTCTTTCAGGCACTCGAAATCGTCTCACAGGTGCTCACCGGCTTTTTCGGGATTCTGCTTCCTGCCGGGATTCTCCTGTTTCTGGAACAGAGCAGCGGCTTTTCCGGATTTGCACTTGGAACGCTCGTTCTCTTTCTTTGCTATGCCGTTGTTTTTGTCAGCCACACCTTGCTGCAATCGCGGAACGCCTGGCAGTATACCGAATTCCGGACCGGCTTTTTTACGCGCCGCCTTCTCTGTCATTTCATGCAGATAGATTATGCGGTTCTGACAGAACCAAAAACGCTGCAGCTCGCCGAAAAAGCCGTCGGAGCCACCTGCAGCAACTGGGTCGGCGTGGAAGGCATGTTCCGATACGATGTCACAATTTATTCTTCGTTTCTTGGGCTGATTCTCTACGCAGGACTGATCGGAACCGTCCATCCGGCTATCATTCTTCTGCTGCTTGTGCTCTCGGTTCTGCAGTTTCTCAGCTACCGCCGCGCGGCTTCTTACGAAGTCCGCCGCAGAGACGATCTGTCTGAAATTGAAGTATCGCAGCGCTATTTCCAGAAACAGTCGTACAACACATCCGCCGGAAAGGATATCCGTCTGTATCAGCTGAACGGATGGCTCGATGGTGTTTATCGCCAGCTCAACAAGCGGTATCAGAAAATTCTGTTCCGCATCCGCAGCGCCTACTTTGCAAATGATCTGCTGACACTTACACTACAGCTTCTGCGCGACGGAATCTGCTATGGCTTTCTGATTTACCGTCTATCCCACGGCACGATGACCGTATCCGGCTTTGTGCTTGCGCTCGGTGCCGTCTCCGGTTTTTCTTCATATTTTAACGAGATCACCGCCGCGCTCTCCAAATCCGTGCTCTGTCTCGAGCAGATCCGCTGGCTGCGGGAATTCTTCGATCTCCCGTTCCCTGCAGGCCACACGCTGCCGTTCCGGCCGGAACTTGCGGAAGAAAAACCGCTGGAAATCTGCTTTTCCCACGTCTCGTTTTCCCATCCGGGCGGCGATAAAAGGATCCTCGATGATGTCAGTTTTACACTCCATGCGGGCGAGCATACGGCACTTGTCGGCATCAACGGCGCCGGAAAATCCACCATTGTCAAGCTGATCTGCGGGCTATATCAGCCAACGGAAGGGAATATCACCATCAACGGCATTCCCCTTGGCAGTCTGAATCCGGCACAGTATTACAAAGCAATCGCGGCGGTCTTTCAGGACCCGTTTGCACTCTCGTTTTCGATTGCAGAAAATGTGAGCTGCTCCCCACTGGAAGAGACCGATCGTAACCGTTGCCGAGAAGCACTCATCCGCGCCGGACTCTGGGAAAAAATTGCAAGTCTGCCGCAGAAAGAAGAAACCTATCTTGGCAAGGATATGGCGGACGACGGCATTACGCTTTCCGGCGGTGAAATGCAAAAACTGATGATGGCGCGGGCACTCTATAAAAATTGCCATCTGCTCCTGCTCGATGAGCCGACGGCTGCGCTCGATGCAATCTCGGAAAATAAAATGTACGAAATCTACAGCACACTGCTGAAAAATAAGACTGCGCTTTTCATCTCGCATCGTCTTGCATCGACACGCTTCTGCGATACGATCCTGTTTCTCGAAAACGGAAAGATCAAAGAATGCGGAACCCACGATGAGCTGATTGCCCTCGGCGGATCGTATGCGCATATGTTTGAGGTGCAGAGCCAGTATTATCAGGAAACGGAGGAAGATATCTGATGAAAATGAAAGAACGGTTTCATGCCATCTGCCGCTTTTTAACTATGGTGAGCCAGGGCAATCACCGCGTGCTGTTCTGGCTTCTCGGAAGCGCTTTTGCAGCTGCAACGCTGCCGTATCTCTCCTTGTTTTTCTCGGCGCGAATTTTGAATTTACTGCTTGCAAAGTCGTACCGCGCCTGTCTGTATACTGTTGTCGTCTTTCTGCTTACGCAGTATGGGCTGGGATTGTTTGAAAAAATCTGCCGTCAGTATCTCGACGGCCAAAAAGAACTCTGTCTTGCACGCACGGAACAGAAAATCACCGCAAAGGCGCTGGAGCTGGAGTTTGAGAAATTCGAAAAAACAGAGACGATGGATGCCATCCGGCGCACCAACGTCTCCTCCATGGGATCGGGAAATGTGGGTGACCAGCTCATTGTCATTCATACGCTGATCACTTCCCTGCTCTCGGTTCTCTATGCCCTGTTTTTCCTGCTCCGTCTGTTTCTTCTGTCCGACAGCAGCAGGAATAACTTTTTCACCTCGTCGTTTTCGATGCTTGCACTGCTCCTGCTCTGTGGTGTGCAGCTTGCACTTTCCTCCCGCATCAACCGCAGGAGTACGCAGAAAAAGATAGAGCTGAACCAGGGCAACGACCATTCCAACTCGGTTGCCAATTATCTCGTTAATGTGATGCTTGAAGAACGGCGCGCGGACGATATCCGCATCGGTCATCTCGATCATTTTCTCGACGTACAGTTTGGAAAAGCCATGGAACACTTTCTGCCGATGTACCTCGACTTCGCCCGCTTCTCCGCCATCACAGACGGAAAAAACGCGCTGCTTTCGCTCCTTTCCAATTTCGCTGCGTACCTTGTGATCGGCGCCAGGGCTCTGTACGGCGTTCTCCCCATTGGGGATGTTCTTCTGTATGCCGGTTCCGTGACACGCGCCATGAGTGATCTTCAGACATTTCTCGCAACCGGATCGGAGTTCGACTATATCAATTCCTATCTCTCGACCTATGAGGATTTCATTGCGCAGCCGTCTATGGCCTACGACGGTACACTGCCGATTGAGAAACGCGACGACGGCCAGTACGAATTTGCATTCCACGATGTCTCATTCTCTTATCCCGGTACGAATATTCCGGTACTCGAACATGTGACACTGTCCTTTGCCGTCGGCGAAAAAACCGCCCTCGTTGGCCGTAACGGAGCCGGAAAGACAACACTCATCAAGCTGCTCTGCCGCCTGTATGAGCCAACTTCAGGTTACATCACCCTGAATGGCATTGACATCCGCAAATATAGCTACAAAGAGTACACGCAGGCATTCTCCGTCGTTTTCCAGGATTTCCACCTGTTTTCCCTCCCGCTCGACGAAAACATCGCCGCCGGAACCGAGATTGATGAAGCTGCTTTGCAATCCTCTCTTGCAAAAGTCGGTCTCACCGACCGTGTACAGCAACTCCCGCAGGGCGTCCGCACCCGCCTTTACAACAACAACGGCTCCGGTGTCGACCTTTCCGGCGGCGAGGCCCAGCGCACCGCCATCGCCCGCGCCCTCTACAAGGATGCCCCGTTCGTCATCCTCGACGAGCCGACCGCAGCCCTCGACCCGATCGCTGAGGCCGAAATCTACAAACAGTTCAGCCAGATGACCGCCGGTAAAACGGCTGTCTACATCTCCCACCGCATGAGCAGCTGCAAATTCTGCGACCGCATCATCGTCCTCGACCACGGCCGCATCGCCGAAGACGGAACCCACGACACCCTCCTCGCAAACCACGGCATCTACGCCAATCTTTACGAAACCCAGGCCCAATACTACACCTGAGTCCTCACCCTCCCGTCCCCCACAACGTAAATGGGAGTCAGAAAAACACAACCCCTGGCAGTTCGTGCTAAGAACTTCCAGGGGTTGTGTTTTTCTGGCTCCCCTCCACTTATTTCAGGAATGCAAACGGCTCCTCATCATGAATAAAATGCATCAGATGATAAGAACACATAATTGCTACATTTTCTTCCTTTAAGATTCTCTTTGCCTCCTCGCGGTCAGCAAGGACAACTTCGATCACTTCGCTCTCTTCGAGGTATTTGCGGCTGATCTCGCCCTCGCACCAGCCGTAAACGGCAGAGCATGCTTCATCGGTCAGGCCGATTGTGGTGAAGAACGGTTTCTCGTAGCAGGGATCTACTTTCAACGGGTGAAACGTAAGACCGGTCTCCTCATGCATCTCGCGCACGGCAGCCTCATGGAACTCCTCGCCCGGTTCCACCAGGCCTGCCGGGAATTCGTAGATGTAGTCATCAATGGAAACGCGGTACTGGCGCACCAGGACAATTTTGTCGCGTTTTTCCCCGTACAGACTGTACATCAGCACACCGTCCGGCGTATTTTTCCTTGTTTTAATCTTCATCTGCTCGATGGATTTTGCGCGGGAAGCCACGTAATAGCGGAAGTGATGGTTTACTTTGTTTGTCCCTTCCACCAGGTAAAGATTTACGAACGGATTTTCCGTCTGTTTTGTGATTTTTTCAACATTCGGCATAAGTAACAACCTCTTTCTTTTCTCTTTTACTGGTCAAAATCAGCCTCAAACACGCCCTCCGGGGTGCGCATCGTCAGCACGCCGAGGTTGAATTCATCATCCATCACCGTGATGTGGTACTCGAAAATCACATCATCATCAAATTTCGATAATACCACATAGGAACCGTTCTCTTTTCCCTCGATCTGGTCGCAGATGTCATCGTAAACATCGCTTCCCGAAATCGGCCGCGGATAGCCGGATTCTTTAATTTTCTTTTCAATCATTTCATATAATTCGTTCATGTTCTGCCCTCGTTTTTCTTTTTATCGGTTATGTTTCATTGTACCACGAAAAGACCCGCGGGGACAATCCATTGCGGCGATTCACCGTGAACTTTTTTTATTTTCATACATCTTCTGGTCCGCCTGTTTCATGATGACGGATTCCGAGATTTCCATGTTTTCCCGGACCATTCCGCCGACGGTGCCGTTGATTCTGTTGTACGCCGTCATGATGCCCTCTGCACCGCTCTCCTCAATACATCTGCGGAACGGCTCGAGATACAGCTCATATTTATTCCGCGGGTCAATCGAAGAGTTCTTCCAGCCGCGGCCGACCTCGGTGTTGTTTCCATAGAAGTGTTTCAGGGTTGATGCACAGCGCAGATATTTTGGATCGTCGCCCTGCATTCCCTCGATGTAAGCGCCGGCCATTTTTCCGGTCAGCACAGGGTTCTCGCCGTAGCACTCCTCGTTTCTTCCCCATCTCGGATCACGCTCGAGGTCAACGGTCGGTGCCCAGCGGCTGCGGGAAGGATGTCGTCACGTCCGGCTTTCCTTTACGATCTCAACCGCCTCTTTCACCAGCTCTTCAATGCGGTCGAATTCGTTGTTTTCAATCATCGTATTTTTTACCATCCAGCTTCCGCCGCATGCTGCGATGCGGTCGTATGCCAGGTATTCTCTTACATTCTGCGGGTTGATGCCGCCGGTCGGCATGAATTTCATCATGGTGTACGGTGCTGCGATGGCACGGATGTATTTCAGTCCGCCTGCCGGTTCTGCCGGAAAGAATTTCACCATGGTGAGCCCAAGACCGATTGCCTGCGCCATCTCAGTCGGGGTCACGATGCCCGGGATCACTGGTACTTCGTGTGCCTGGCACCATTTTACTACCTCCGGGTTGAGGCCCGGGCTGACGATAAATTTTGCTCCGGCTTTCACGGCGCGGTCCGCCTGCTCGGTTGTGAGCACAGTTCCGGCTCCCACCAGCATCTCCGGGAATTTTTCGCTCATAATGCGGATGGATTCTTCTGCCGCATCGGTGCGGAAGGTCACCTCGGCGCAGGCAAGTCCGCCCTTGCAGAGAGCTTTGGCAAGCGGCTCTGCTTTTGCTGCATCCTGTAAAACGACAACCGGCACAATGCCGTATGTTCCAAGCTGTTCGAGAATCTGATTCATGATAGCTGTTCCTCCGTTTTGATCTTTATCTGAAATTTATTCTGCATTCTGTTTTTATTTTATTCCCTTGTATCATAACCGGACAAGTTGTTTTTTTCTATTGTGCGAATTGCCGAATACATTGTAAAACTTGCTGTTTTGTGATATGCTGGGAATTGTTGTTATGGTTCAAAAATATCATTTTTTTGCAAGGATGCTTTTATTATGAAAGAAAAACTGCAGACGAAATTTGCCACCCGGCAGTACATGATTTCGGATACGTTTGAGTTATACTATTACAGCACCGACGATGTGCCCGGCGTAAAAGAACATACGCATACGCATTATGAGTTCTATCTCTTTCTCGAAGGGGCGATCTCACTGGAAATCGACGGAGTGCTCTACACACCGACGCCCGGCGATCTTCTTCTGATTCCGCCCGGCGTGCCGCATCATCTGGTGATGCACGACCTGTCTGTGCCGTACCGCCGCTTTGTGTTCTGGGTTAGCGCCGCTTTTGCAGAACAGCTCCGCGCCCGTTCCGCCGACTACGTTTACCTGATGGAATACGCTGCCGAAAATCAGAAATATCTGTTCCTGCTCGATTCCGTCGAGTTCAACACGATCCAGTACCGCACCATCCGACTGATTGAGGAAATGCGGTCCGATCATTTTGGAAAAGAGACGCAGATTTTTCTCTACGTCAGCGACCTGCTGATGCAGATCAACCGCACGGTGTATGAACAGCACCACCCGCTCACCCGGAAGGCGCAGCTTTCGCTGTATGAACAGCTCTGTTTCTATATTGATGAGCACCTGTCCGAGGATCTGTCGCTCGAACGGCTGGCGGCGGAACTTTTTGTGAGCAAATATCACATTGCACACGTTTTCAAGGATGAAATCGGCATGTCGATCCACCAGTACATTTCCAAAAAGCGGCTGGCAAGGTGCCGTGAAGCGCTGCTCGGCGATGTACCGGTCACGAAGGTGTATCTGCTGTTCGGATTTCACGACTATTCGAGTTTTTACCGCGCGTTTAAAAAAGAGTACGGGATCTCGCCGAAGGATTTTAAAGAACTGCATACCGTTACCAGCGATTAACACGGTCGTTCCAAATGCACTGTTCACTTTGTACTTTTCAGGAGGATTTTTAATATGTTTCAGATGTGGGGAAAATTAGTGAAAAACAATCATGTTCTTCAGGATCTTACCGTCTGCATCGACGATGAGGATACCAGAACGCACAAGGTCTTCCGTGCGCTCGATGAAATCTGTGATGCCTGGAATCTGGCGAAGCCGATCTGGCTCGATACGAATATTTCGGAGTTTAAACGGAGATCGAAAACGCGGTTCACACAGGATAATTTTATTGAATCGCTGGAGTTTGATTATCTGGAAATTCAGATTACAGAGGAATAATGTTCTCTCGTTTTTGCAGCGAATAAAGCAAATGTAAAAGCCGGGCATCCGGCGGAACTTGGGAGCGGCTGTTCTTACAGCCCCCTCTGCGGTTCCGTCGGATGTCCGGCTTTTTTTATGTATTTTGTCCCTGGCTTTGTATCCCTTTTATACCACGCGGTTTTCCATGCCGCCTTCCAGGTACGAAGCAATATTTTTCTGCACCAGTCCGATCAGGCGCGTGCGGGCTTCCTTCGATGCCCAGGCGATGTGCGGCGTGATGTACAGGCGGTCGTCGTCCGCCATTTTCAGCAACGGACTGTCGCTGCGGATCGGCTCGCTGGAAAGTACATCGAGCGCTGCTCCGGCGATCAGGCCCTCGCGCAGGGCACAGCAGAGGTCACGCTCATTCACGATCGAGCCGCGGCCGACGTTGATCAGAATTGCGTTCCGCTTCATGTTGGCAAACGTTTCGATATTCATCAGGTTCTCGGTCGCCTCATTTAACGGGGCGTGGATGGAAACCACATCAGAATCCTTCAGCAGACGATAGAGATCGACCCGCTCGTAGTCCGGATCGTCGTGTGCACCGGAGGTGGAGTAATAGATCACACGGCAGCCGAATGCCTGTGCAATCGAAGCCACTTTTCTGCCGATCGCGCCAAGGCCGATGATGCCCCACGTCTTGCCCTCCAGCTCGGTGAACGGTCTGTCCATGCAGGTGAAAAGACTGCTGGCGGCGTAGCTGCCGTTTTTTACGTAATCATCGTAATAACGGAGTTTTTCTGCCAGATAGAAGTACATCGCAAAGGTGTGCTGGGCCACGCTGACGGTGGAATAGCCGGCGACGTTCGTCACGGCGATGTTGTGGCGCTTCACATAATCAAGATCGATGTTGTTGATGCCGGTTGCGGTGACGCAGATCAGTTTCAGGTTCTCCGCGCCGGACAGGGTGCGGCTGCACATGCGCACCTTGTTGCAGATGACGATATCCGCCTCCCGCACACGCTCCGGGCATTCCTCCTCCGTTGTTTTTTCATATACTGTCACTTCTCCAAAACGGGAAAAGCCGGACAGATCCATGTCCTTTCCCAGTGACTCTGCCTCAAGAATTACAAGTCTCATGTTGGTTCCTCCTTTTGCAGATGATGATTCTGCTTTATCCGGGAAAGCAGTGCCGCCTGTCTGTTTTGAAAGACAGCACTGCCTGAAATATTTTTATCTTAGATACCTGCGGACTGCCGATTCGGAAATATGGTCATGTCGATATGCCATGCTCCCCGGCCTGATCCCCTGGTATTTACACGTATTCGCTGATAATTTCCCTCATCAGCTTCTCTTCCTCGGGCGTCAGCATTCCGGCAAACCTGCTCTCGGCCGCGGCGGTCTGGCGGATGCCCTCCCTGACTTTCGAAATCCTCGCTTCTTTTTCCGGGTCTGCGAACAGTTCATTCCGCTCTTTGGCGGACTCGCTTCCCGCAGTCTGCGGTTTTGCTTTCGCCGCTCCGGTTCCTGCCTGTGCCATGGTTTCCGCCTGCACCGGCTGCCGTTCGGTCTGCTGTACGGTTTCCAGCACCGCACTCTGTTTCGTCGCTGCAAACTCATTTTCCAGATAGTCTGTCCAGCCGTTCAGCAGAATTTCCTCTTTTCCGCCGAAATCCAGACAGAGCCGGAAAAAGACAAGGCCTCCGGCGAGCGCGGTGCCCGTTCCGAGGTAGCGCATCAGCTCCGCCTCTCCATAACGGTATCGGTAGATCGCCCACAGCGAAAGAATCGACAGCGCCAGAACCGTGAGGATCATATTCTGGCTTCCGCGCAGAAGCGTCGGGACTGCCATTCCCGCTGACCTGCCCTGTGCAATCTGGCTGCGCATAAACGCCCCGGCATTCGAAAAGGGATGCGCTTTTCTCTGACACGTTTCCAGCACCGACCTGGTCCATTTCGACTTTGGTTCCTTCAGCCTTCCGAGATCGCGGATGGCCCGGGTGTAGAAACGGTTATTCCAGAACAGGCACCACACACCGGCGATTCCTGCTGCTATCATTGCGTATAAGAACACATTTTGTTTCACACAAAACTCCAGCATTCTTATTCCCCCTGATGATTTTTGAATTTGCCTGTTATGATCATATGCCGGTGCTCCCGTTCCGTTGCGGTGCATCGGCGGATGCCGCGGCAGAATTTGCGCGCACAGGATTCTTCCGCTGGCATATCGGCAGTGGAGACGTGTTACAGTTCACAGGTACCTGGGAACTGTAACATTCGCAGCCCTCATTGAAAATTTTGCTTCGCAGAAGGAGGGCTGCTCACACCTGAATCACTTTCTTACGCAGCAAAACAGCAAGTGTTTTACTGCTGAGCAATCCGTAGTGAGCATCTTCTTGTTCCGATGTGCCACAGTATAGCACTGCCGGAAAAATTTGGAAACAAAAAACGTTCGTCAAATTCTTTGTGATTCTGTGCTTTTTTGCGTGAATTTTTATTTTTCGTTCCTTCAGGGGACTGCTTTCGTGCCGGTTCGCGTGGTTTCGCTGGTTTTCGCCTGTCAGTTTGTCGATTTTTTCTTCTTGCTTTTTTTAGATTACAGGCGTTTTACCATTTCCTGCAGCAGGTTGACACAGTGGCGGGCTGCCTCGCTCTCAAAGGTCGGGTAGTCCATCGTTGCGCTGTCGTCTGCTTTATCGGAGATGGCGCGGAGTACGACGTATGGAATCTTGTTCAGATAAGCGCCCTGCGCAATCGCAGCGCCCTCCATCTCGGCGCAGGAACCGTTGAATTCCTCGATCAGATGGTTTTTCACTTCTTTGCTGGAAATAAACTGGTCACCGCTGACCACGCGTCCGCGGAATACCTGGATTTCCGGATTGACTTCCTTGCAGACTTCCTCTGCCACCTCTGCGAGGTGCTCGTCTGCCGGGAAGCTCAAAACACCCATCTGCGGAATCTCGCCGAGCGGGTATCCGAAGATGCGCACATCCATGTCGTGCTGAACAGCATCGGTCGAAATGACGATATCGCCGATGTTAATTTCATTCCGCAGGGAGCCTGCAATTCCGGTGTTGATGACACAGTCCACGCCGTAATCATCCACAAGAATCTGCGTGCAGATACCGGCGTTTACTTTACCGATTCCGCTGCGCACAACAACCACTTCTTTTCCGTTCAGGTAACCGTGGTTGAACTCCATGGATGCTTTCGTGCGGATTGTAACATCCGTCATCATTTCCTTTAAGCTTGCAACTTCAACTTCCATTGCACCGATGATTCCGATTAACTTCATGTTTATGATATCCTCCAATAACTTTACATGTACTCCCCGATTCTTTCTGTTCTTGCTTTTATGAAATCATTTTTGTCAGCGGTCAGCCGCTAAAGTAAGAACGGAAAACTCCGGGAGTCCATTTTCTTTTCCTTCTGGTTTCTTTGTAATTCCTGTTACAGTATACAATAAATTTTGGATCTGTGGTATCTTTTTTCTTTGCTGTTTTCGTAATCTATGATATAATAGCAGGAACCGAAGAATTATCGTGGCTGAAGTTCACGATAATGTTCTAATTTTTTATTCACAAAGGAGGATCTTATCGATGGAATATACAACAAAAGGTACCTGTTCCAGAAAAATTCTGTTTGAGGTAGAAGACGGTAAAGTACACAACGTGCAGTTCGTAGGCGGATGCAACGGAAACACACAGGGTGTTGCAAGACTCGTTGAGGGCATGGACGTAAACGAAGCCATCTCCCGCATGAAAGGCATCGACTGCAACGGACGCGGAACATCATGTCCAGACCAGCTTGCAAAAGCACTGGAACAGGCTATTCAGAAATAACTTTTTTTACGCTTGCTCTTTTTTATTATAATAACTCCCCGGGGAATGCTCACCCCGGGGAGTTTGTAATTTATCCACTTCTGTTTTTTCTTTTCTGATGCAGCACAGCTTCCCTGCCGCCTGCTTTCTTCCGGTTTTTCTTCTATATTAATAGCACAGTCTTTCTTCCAGCCACCGGACTGCTTTATCTGTCCCATTTGTCGCAGAGACTGTTGATCTGATCGGCAAATTTCGAAAGGTCTTTGTTAGCACCGCCTTTGTTTCTTGTAATGACGGTGAGCAGCCGCTGACCAGCCGCAACGAGACGATCGAAGACGGCATTTCCGCTGCTTCTCGTGCGCAGTGTTCCAGCGTTTGCCGTTGTTTCCTTCTGGATCGGAATGCCAACGGTTTTTTCGATGAATTCATTTTCTTTCAGGTCAAATACCGTGCCGGAGAACGGAGCCATCGCTGGGTAGCGGAATTCGTCCCACAGTTTTTCTGCAAAAATTTCCGTCACTTTATCTTCGCCGTGCGTTACGAAAACGCGGTCCGGTTTTGCCCGCAGACTGCCCGCCCATTTGAGCAGTCCTTCCTGATCTGCGTGGCCGCTCATGCCCGGGAACTGGATGATGTGCGCGTTCACATGAACCTCTTCCTGGAACAGTTTCACCTCCTTCGCGCCTCCGATCAGCGCCCGTCCCAGTGTACCGACGGCCTGATAGCCGACGAAGAGAACCGTACTCTCCTGCCGCCAGAGGTTGTGCTTCAGATGATGCTTGATTCGTCCTGCATCGCACATACCGCTCGCGGATATGATGACCTTCGGGGTTTCGTTGAAGTTGATGGCTTTCGACTCATCGGATGTAATCGAGAGCTTTAAGCCCGGAAACAGAATCGGATTAATGCCCTGCGCAAGGAGCGCAGCTGCATCGGAATCGTAGCACTCTTTCTGATGATCGCGGAAAATATTGGTTGCCTCAACGGCAAGCGGACTGTCCACGTAAACCGGGAATTCGCCGTGGCCGTGAACCAGATGCTCTGCCTTAATTTCACGAATAAAGTACAGCATCTCCTGCGTTCTTCCAACAGCAAACGACGGGATCACGAGGTTGCCGCCGCGGTCGAGCGTTTCCTGAATGATTTTTGCCAGCTCCGGTACATAATCCGGTTTCGGACCGTGGCTCCGGTCACCGTAGGTGGATTCCATAATCACGTAATCGGCGCTCTCCGGGTACTCCGGGTCGTTGATCAGAGGCTGATGGATATTTCCGATATCGCCGGAGAAGAGCAGTTTTTTCGTCACACCGTCCTCTGTCAGCCACAGCTCAATGGATGCGGAGCCGAGCAGATGACCGGCATCGAGAAAACGGATCTGAATGCCGTCCGATAGTGTCACACGCTGATGATACGGAATGCCTTCCAGCAGACGGATCACGCCGAGGGCGTCCTCCATCGTATATGGCGTAACGTAATCTTCTTTTCCCGCCCGGCGGTTCTTGCGGTTCCGCCACTCGGCCTCGGCAAGCTGAATGTGTGCGCTGTCGCGGAGCATGATGTCCGAAAGTGCTACCGTCGCCGGAGTCATATAGATTGGGCCGCGGAAGCCGTGTGCATACAGCAGCGGCAGATTTCCGGTGTGATCGATGTGCGCGTGCGTGATCAATACAAAATCAAGCTGGGATGCCGGGACCGGAATCGGCTTGTTTTCATAAATATTCGGTCCCTGCTCCATACCGCAGTCCACTAAAAACTTCTTCCCGGCAGCCTCCAGATAATAACAACTGCCCGTCACTTCATGTGTTGCTCCAAGAAATGTAAGACGCATAAGATGCCTCCTGTTCTCCCGTTTTGTTCGGGGACAAAATGTTGTCACTGCGGGTCAAATCACGCGTTATGCGTTTGGCCCGTTATCGCGGCAGTCGTCAAGTTCCCATGCCAGCATGGTCTTTGACGCGTTGTCCGCGAAAATAATCTGAAATTCCTTTTGTATTTTATGCTTATTCTCTCTTTTTTGATTATTATAGCATAATATCTGGCAGATTCCAACGGAATTTTAAGGCAGATTGCACAACAATCTTGATATTTTTGTTCAATTATGGGCATCGGCTTGTAGAAACGTACAGAAAAGAGGCACCGGTATTCCTGCAGTAATACCGATGCCTCACTTATCGGGGTCAGCCGATGTTCCGTATGATCACTCACACGCTGAACATAGTAACACATGATGACTCAGATCTGTGTTGTGGTTGGAAAAAGGAATTTCGACGCGTTGAAAATCCTGAAAGATCTGCGTTTTCGTCTTAATATATTCATTGTTATAAGGTTTCTATAGGGGACTGGCCCCGAAATTTTTAAGGGGTGAGGGAGTGTAAACTGGGTCGGGTTAGAAATTGTTTCCGGTCGTTTACGCTATCTCTCTTGTGCTTATATTCATAATATTTTTTGCTCGTTTTAATTTGAATATTCGTAACTTTCAGTTAGCCAATGTAGATTCCATTTGTTGAACTTCCACCATTCTCAAGTACTCCATTCTTTGTACATGAATGATATCCTCTTAAGCGATAATAGTACCCTTTTTCTACTTTTACCTGTGTACTCATATACAAAGAATTCGTATTATACGATACTTTGTCCCATTTTTGATAACTATAAAAGTTCCCATCCCCACTAGACCGTTCCAAATACACATTCAACTTCACCGTATTACAGCTAACGTTGCATTCCGTTCCTCCGGTTATTCCAACATACCCGTTTCCATTATTAGTAATTCTCACAAATCCTTGGTGCAGATATGTACTTCTCGCTACACTCTGGTAGTCTCCAAAAGCTTCTAGATCATTTGTCAATTCAGATCCATCAATAATACTGCCTAAATAATCCAACGCATCTGCATGCACATCAACTGTATTCAAAGACATCGCTACAATGAGCATCGCACAAAAGAGTAAGTTTTTTAAATTTATAACCTTTTTCATACTTCCTCTTTCCCCTCGTCTTCACCTACATATTATATACGTGCATTTCATAAAATAATTACACATTATACTGCATTTCATTTATAATTTTCACCAATTCCTCCTTTTCTATCTGTCCGCTTAATTGATAATAGGCATCTTTATATTTCCATAATGCATAATAATTTTCTTCTCCATTCTCTGCTAAAGTTCCCATTTCAATTTCTATCACATCATCAAGTGTTTCTACTTGAACCTTTTCTTTGTCTTTCCAATTGCCTTGTGACAAATCTTTTTCATTTGCTGCCAAATGAAAATAGATAGAATGTTCTCCATATTGATATTGGATCACCGCCATTTCCGTTTCTTCAAATATCATAAATTGACTATATTTCATTCCATCTGGTACATAATAAAATTCCGGCACCTCAATATGGATTTTTTCTACGATCTCTGTTTTTGCTTGTTCAAAATTTATTTCTGATCCGTCCCGATTTTCACCATTATCTGTCCACGTCACGTCACCCGTATTCCGAACCCCACTAATCGTCTCCACCAACCGAATCCGATTCGCCTCGCTCGTCATACTAGCTCCAAACACGCAAGCTCCCACAACCAACACAACACCAGCCGCCTTTGCCGTCCGTACCCAGTGTTTTGTTGTTTTCGCTCTCTTCGCAATCTTCTTCTGTCTCTCCGCCTGCTTTTCGCGTTCCACCTTTTTCGCCACGATCTGGCGGCGGATCTCCAGTGTTTTTTCTGTCGGGTTGCCTTCTGCGTCCGCGAGTCCTTCCTTCTGGAGACGCTGCTGGAAGCGCTCGTACATTGCGTTCAATTCTTCCTCTGAAAGCGCAGGCGCAGCCTCCGGCTCCTGTTCTGTTGCTGTGTTTCCTTCCTCTGCCTTTACAACTGCCGATTCCCCTTCCACCGTTTTCGAATCCGCAGCCATTTTTTCTTCCATCGTCTGCTCCAGTTTCTTTTTCAGCTGTTCTTCTTTTTCTATCTTTTTCATCTTCTTCCGTTCCTCGGCATTTTCCATGTTGTAACCGCTCTTGACTTTTTTTCTTCTTGAGGGGATAATAAAAGCCAAATGATATTATCAAATTCCAGGGAGGAATTCTCATGAAGCATATTGTTCTGACAGGCGGAGGTACCGCCGGCCATGTTACCCCGAATATTGCCCTGATTCCAAAATTAAAGGAAGCAGGTTATAAAATCTCTTATATCGGTTCCTACGACGGTATGGAGCGCAAGCTGATCGAAGATCTCGGCATTCCGTATTACGGAATTTCATCCGGAAAGCTGCGCCGCTACTTCGATCCGAAAAACTTTTCCGATCCATTCCGCGTCGTAAAAGGCTACTTTGAAGCAAAAAAACTGCTCAAAAAGCTGAAACCAAACGTTGTCTTCTCCAAAGGCGGCTTCGTTTCGGTACCGGTTGTCCTTGCCGCCAAAGCATGTAAAGTCCCGGCGCTCATCCATGAATCGGATATGACGCCTGGCCTGGCAAATAAGCTGTGTATTCCGTCCGCTGCAAAGGTCTGCTGTAATTTCCCGGAAACCGTTAAATGTCTCCCGGAAAACAAAGCCGTTCTGACCGGAACGCCAATCCGCCAGGAACTGCTGTCCGGCGATGCACGGGAAGGCCTGAAGTTCTGCGGATTCAATGCCGCAAAACCGGTTATTCTCGTCATCGGAGGAAGCCTCGGTTCCGTCGCTGTCAATCATGCGGTCCGTTCTATTTTACCAGAACTTCTGAAAGATTTCCAGGTGATTCATCTCTGCGGTAAAGATAAACTGGATGCATCCTTAAATGGTACCGAAGGTTACGTTCAGTTCGAGTACATCAAAGATGAGCTCCCGGATCTCTTCGCCGCAGCAGATCTGATCATCTCCCGCGCCGGCGCAAATGCGATCTGCGAAATCAGTGCTCTGGCAAAACCAAACATTCTGATTCCGCTTTCTGCCAATGCCAGCCGCGGAGACCAGATTTTAAATGCGCGTTCCTTTGAGCGTCAGGGTTACAGTAAAGTTCTGGAAGAAGAATCCGTGAATGCGCAGACTCTTCAGTCCGCAATCCGTGAGGTTTACGAAAACCGTCAGACCTACATCAATGCGATGAAGAAGAGCAGCCACACCGATTCCATCGGCCGCATCCTTTCCCTGATCCAGGAATGCGAACGCAAATAGTAACTACAGAAATCCCCTTTCTCTGGCTTTGTCAGCAAAGTGCTGGCAAAGCCATTTTTTCGTCCGGGTCATTTTCACCCGCAGATTTCCGATGGTGATACCCATTTCGGATGCTACTTCCTTTTCCGAACGCTCATGCACCTTGATTTCACGCGTAATATAATAACCCGATTCATCATGATCTTTCAGTGCATCCATCACTTCCTGAAAAAAATGATTTCTCTCCTGCTTTTCTTCCTCTGCAAGCGTCGGAAGTTCCATCTCTTCCGCCCGAAGATCCTCATCCAGTTCGTTCCAGTCAAAACGTTGTGTTTTTCTTTGATAATCAATTCCCAGATTCTTTGCAGCGACACGGACCCAGCCTTCTACTCTGTCTTCATCCAGCGCATCAATATTCAGGTACAGTTTCACCATCGTTTCCTGTGCGATATCATCCGCATCGGCTTCATTGTGCACCACCTGCATTGCGGCTGAATAGGCTGTCATTACATACTTTTTATATATTTCTGAAAAGTTATTTTTGTCCATTGTTCTCCGCCCCTGTTCGTCTGTCATTGATTCTTTTTCTGGCTGCTGCCAGCCTTTTCTCAGGCCTTCAGCTCTGCCGTCACGCTCTCAATGATCTGCTCTTTTACCGCATCCTCGAGAGTTCCCTGCTTCCATGCAGCAATACCGGCATTGTCACCTTCATATCTTGGAATCAGATGCATATGGAAGTGGAATACCGTCTGTCCTGCTGCCTCACCATTGTTCTGTACCAGATTGAAGCCATCAGAATGAAGCGCTTTCGTCATGGCCGTCGCCATTTTTTTGCCGAGAATCATTGCTTTCGCTGCGGTTTCATCCGGAATTTCATAAATGTTTGCAAAATGCTGTTTTGGAAGAATCAGCGCATGTCCTTTCGTTGCCGGTCCCTGATCCAGAATGACACGGAACTCATCGTCCTCATACAATGTCGCGGTTGGAATTTCTCCGTTTGCTAATTTACAAAAAATACAATCCATGATCTTTTTCTCCTTTACTTTTTTTAATTCTTCTGTTGCTCCGAATCCCGTTCTGCACGGTTCCGAACAACTCTATTTTCTCACTATTTGTCGAAAAATGTCAAATAATGCAGAACGCTTTTTGTTGCGCGCTCCCCCTTTTCAATGCTAAACTTTTGCCTAATCAAAAATCATTACCTACGCATCATAAGGAGGATACGGCTATGTCAAAAGAACCAACAACCAATTCACAGGGCTTATCGGAAGAATGTCACGCTATGATTTCCCGGATTTCACATGAGGTTCGAAATCCTGTTGCGGTTATCCACAGCTTTCATCAGCTTCTTCTTTTAGCGCATCCGGAGCTTTCCAACGATCTCTATTTTCAGAAAATCCAGGAAAATATGGCTTTTCTGAACTCCCTGCTCGATGAGCTCTCCTGCTATAATCATTCATATCGGGCGGTACGCGCTTACGTGAATCCTTATCTTCTGCTCCAGAATCTCTGTGCCGATACCGGCGTTCTCCTCGAAAAACAACAGGTTTCCATTGAACTTGTCAAGGAATCTGCCATTCCGCGCTTTGCCCTTGATACCACGCAATTTCGTCAGCTTTTTCTGAACCTGATCCGAAATGCGGCGGAAGCAATGCCTTCCGGCGGAACGATCAAAATCTCTCTCTGTTTCGACGGTGACTTTCTGACCATCCGTGTGCAGGACACTGGCTGCGGAATCCCCGCCGAGGATCTGCCGACTCTCTTTGACCTTTTTGTCACACATAAGAAAAACGGAACCGGCCTTGGACTTGCCATCTGCAAGGAAATTGTAACCGCACACGACGGCACGATTTCCGTTTCTTCCGTTCCCGGGGAAGGAAGCACCTTTACGGTCGTTTTCCCCTTTTCCTGATCCTTGCCATTCCCGGATAGAGAACCGCCATCAGGACTGCACCTGCCAGAAAACCGCCGATGTGTGCGAAGTTGTCCACATTTGAAGACTGGAATCCGACCAGCAGCGAAAGGACAGCCATGACGGCCATCCGCCGGAAGGTGAGATCCTCCAGCCTTCCTTTCCGAAATGCCAGAAGAACAAGCATCGCTCCGACAGCAGAAAAAATCGCTCCCGAAGCGCCGGCGGAAACTGCCGGTGCTTCCCCTGTTTTCATCAGGGACAGTTCATGCAGATACGAGCACAGATTTCCGACGAGTCCGCCGCCCAGATAGATGACCAGATAACGGATCTTTCCAGCTGCGCGTTCCAGGTAATCCCCAAGGAACAAAAGAAGCAGCATGTTGTTGATCAGATGCTGGATGCCAAAGTGAAGAAACATACTCGTAAACAGGCGATAGTATTCTCCGCTCTCAATCAGCGGCGCATACGCCGCACCGCAGTCCATCATATGTCTGGAGCTCTCTGTCCCTCCGGTCAGTGTGACTGCAAGGAATACCAGAATATTGCATACAACGATGACCAGATTGATGCTGTTTTTTGATCTCTTCCACATACGGTCCACGATATCTTCGTTCGGATCGTAACTGTTTTTCCTTTGTTCTTCCATTACATCATTTCCTTATCTGTGCTATTTTTTTATTATAATTTAATTCACTTGTAAATGCAAGAAATCGTCAAATTTTTTTCTTTTTTGATAAACGTTTTTCGACAATTATTGACGCTTCACGACGACTTTCGACGTTTTATGACATTATTTTTTACATTATTTCTTTTTTTAATTTTATGCATAATTTTCTTTTCTATAATATTTTTGTTTCATTCGCATAACTTTTTTCTTTGATCATTCTGCCATATTAAAAATAACGCATCCAGCGCTTTCTCCAAATCGAAAAAGTGTAATGCGTCATTTTTCTCTAATTTCTGTTTTTCTCTCCCGCCTTATACCGGTATTTCTTCCCGGCAAATGAGATATCGTCTCCATCCTCCAGCTTCTTTTTTGTCTCGCCCATCAATGGAACGCCATTCACCGTTGTTCCGTTCCGCGAATTCAGATCCAGCAGATAATCTCCCTCTTCTGTACTGACCAGCTTTGCGTGAAGGCGGCTTACCGTACGGTATGGCAGAATTACATCTGCCGCCGCTGACAGTTTTCCAATCAATGTGCTTCCGCGTTCAATCGGAATCAGCGGAAGATCAATCGGATCTATCGGAATCAGATATGCCCTTCCCTCATCCTCCGGGCTGGTCAGCAGTTCCGTTTTTCCAAACAGATCCTCTTCATGCCCCTCCAATTCCATCAGGCTGTGCATCTTTCTGTTTTCCTGTTCTTCATTCTTTTCCCATGTTTTCTCTTTTTCGACTGAGGAATCCCTTTTCCATCCCTGCTGTTCTGTATCGCTTTTCGGATTCCATGTTCCATCTTTCTGTTTTAGGCCCTTCCGATTCTGATATTCCGAAAATACATCTCCTGTTTCTCCTTGTTTCCGGATTCCTGCGGCCTTCCCATAGCTTCCTGTTTCTGTTCCCGACTGCCGCTTTTTCCATCGACTGACAAGTTCCAATGCCAGACTTACAATTCCCACAACAGCCGCCGCTCCTCCCAGCACCAGATACCAAACAGTTTCGGCCTGTGTCCACCGCAGTGCCAGCACACCTCCCAGAAATCCGATGCAGATCACTGCTTCCACAATATTTTTCCAGCGTCCCTCATCCTTTTCTTCCTCCGCTTCCACAAAAAAATTTTCCGCCGCTTCCGCTTCTTGTTCTCCCCAAAGTGTTTCCTCCATCTGTACAGGCGGATTTTCTTCCCTGGGACGCTCTTTTCCCTCCTGCTCCGTCGTTTCTTTCTTCTCTTTCCCTGTCTGATATAAGAGTGCCTGAATCATCTCAACCGAAAAGATCTCCGCCGAAATCTCCCGATACAGTCCATACCCGAGTACTACCGCATCCTGCTCCTGGTGATCCAGCTTCGGCAGCAGATATTCCATCAGCTCCCGGATCTGCTTCTGAAAACAGCCTGTGTGTCTCTGCTTTCCCGGCAGATAACAGAAGGAAAAGTTCTCCAGATTTGCATCTGCAAAAACCAGCTCCGGCTGCAGAACGAGGCCGTCCGGTGCAAGCAGGTACTGCCCCAGTTCTTCGAGAAGATCCAGCAGCTGTTCAAACAGTTTCCGCAGCGCCTCCGCCCCAATCGAGCGCTGTTCAAACACACTCTGAAGTGACTGCCTTGATGTCACTTCATAGTAAAACAATGTTTTATCATCCATTTTCCCGATTTTGCAGTCCAAAAGCCCTGGGATTGCGTTTGTCAGCAGCATACGGATCTGATACGACGCCGTGTCCGGCTCTTTTTCCTCCTGTAAAATAACATATGTATGATTCAAATCTCTTTTATAATCAATCTGCATTTCTCCGCTTCCGTCCTTACTTCTGGTTCCAGATCTGTTTTACTGCCCGTATCTTCCGGATCGTTTTCACCGGATTGTTTCTCCTGCTTTCACTCAAAACCGAATATTCCCACGCGTTCCGGCTCCAGATTGGCAGAATGTTTCCTTCTGCTTTTATCTGAATCTCTTTTTCTCTGCACACCGTCTGTACGGTCACCGGTTCAGCCGGAAGCGGTATCTGGGAAATCCACCATTCCATCCGGCTTTGGGCGGCTGCCTCTCCTTTTTCCACGGACAGGCGGCCTTCACTGGCGGCAAGCATTGTGCTTTCATATGCCGCAAATGTATACCAGCTCCGTGCGTGCACAAAAAATGTCAGCGACAACAGAAGAAAAATCACCATCAGAACAAGCGGCACGACCAGAACTGCCTCTACCGTAATACTTGCTTTTCTCATTTTCACTTTCAAAGCATTCCGCACCTCCCCACAAATCCAAGCAGCAGAAACGGCACCAGCGGTATAGAATCCTGTTTCCGTATTTTCTTCCGCATCAGAAGAACTCCGCAGAGTACCGAACAGAGAATGAGTCCCAGCGTCAGAACGCCGAACGTCTGCCCAAATCCCAGCCAGATTCCAACCGTCAGAAGCAGAAGGCCGTCCCCGTATCCCACCTGTTCCCGTGATATATAACTGAGCGTCAGAAATCCTGCTCCCGGCAGCAGGGACAGCAGCCATTCCAGCCACGATGTCTGTTCCACCAGAATCTGCCATCCAATGCCTGCAAGGAATAAAACACCGGTCAGGACAAGGCTGATCTGCCGTTTCCTCACATCCATTCCGGCAAGAATCCCCAGATACAGCAATATAATTGCACTCTTTACTTCTTCCTGATACACAGCCGCGGCCTCCTTTCCGCAAACCCGAGTTTCTGTTTACCGTCCTTCTTTCCGGTCTCACCCGGAAAGAAGACACCTGCTCTGCTCATATCCGGCTTTCTTACGCCGCCTTTTTCGCGCATTTCGAGCACTGCGGCAGTCCATCCGTCTGTTCCAGTGCTACAAGTTTTACTTTACGTTTCAGCCCTTTGCAGGAAAGACTGTTATGATACCGGTTTCCGTATTTCGTATAGTAAACTTCCGCACCCGCAGCGCCATTTCCCACACACTGTTCGCATTCCTTATATTTTTCTCCATCCTGATTCCGTTTCCACGCAAGCGCACCCGGTGAGGAAACCTGGATCGAAAGATTGATATGACTGCACGACGAATCGGTATGATACACACTGCCGTTCTCAGTCACCCACACCATCTGTTTTGCTTCGCCCTCTTCTTCATCCGCCTCCTCTTCTGTCTTTCCGCAGAACAGATGCACTTTCGCACACGCTGCAATTCCCCGGTTCCGCACCGGAACGAGGCGGTTTCCCATTTTCGGCCAGTAAATCGCTTTCAGTTCCAGCCATCCATTTTTCACACGGCTTCCTGCCAGTGTCACCATTCCATTTTCGCGGATTTCTTTTGGAATCTTTGCTTCTGCATAAGCAATGCACGCGGCCGTTTCTGGTATTTCATACGTTTCTTTTCCCGTCTCATCCACCGCGTAGGCACAAACGGAAAGATACCGCGCGGACTCCTGCAGAGATACCGTCAGCATTCCATGCAGCCGGTAAAGATCCACGATTTTTAATAACACAAGAACCGCGATCAGAAAAACAGGAAGTGCCAGTGAAGCTTCCACCGTCAGGCTTGCCCTGTTCCATTTTCGTTTTACAAAAGGCTGCTCTCCTGATCCGGATTTATAAAAATTCCCGGAAGAGTGGATAAGTTTTTTGATAAGGTTCCAGAAATAAATGTGCCGTTCAGAAGAACACCCTTTTGTATCCCTGCCGGAGTCATCCCATTTTTCAGGCTGCTCCCTGCATCTCATATCCATAATTTCTCGTAATCTCATACTCTCGTTTCCCAATTACCGCCGTAAAACCGGCTTCCAGTTCATCGACACAGCAATCCAGTCGGAAACCCGGCTGCTGCTGTTCTGTCCGCATATTGTATTCCACCAGATCCATCGCTCCAAACGTTACCGCTTTTCCCGATTTCTGCATCAAAAGCAGCCGCAGATAATCGGAATACTCCATGCCGCCCGGTGCATTTTTTCTGCTCTGATCCCCTGTTTCCAGCAGTTTCGGAAGCTGTTCCAGAGAAAGCTGCCACGATTCTGCCGTTTTGAACAGTGCTACTTTTCCACCATCCAGCAGTTCCCGCAGATCCAGAATGCTTTCTGCAAATGCCCAGCACACGGCAAGTGCCATTTTCACAACCGGCATCGCCGCCGGAACTCCAAATGACGCGGCAATTACCCCCGCCATTGCTTCCATCTCGCCCTGCTTCTGCGCATCTTTCGCCAGATACACCAGATTTGCCGCCTCCCGCAGCGCCAGCAGACGGTTCACGGTTCCCGCCAGATTATCCTGGTCACTGTTTTTTCCGCAGAGCACATATTCCACCTGGCACTGCAGCCCTTCCTTCTTCTCCTTGCTGGTATAGCACGGAAATTTCCACAGAATATATTCGGACGAAAGCATCTTATCCACAAAGCTCAGTTCTTTTCCACACTCTGCCATGCCAAACCCGCTCTGCAGCTCCCGTTTTGATGCAAGAAACGATACATCCGTTTCCCCCTGCGACAGTGCCTGCCCTTCCGGGAGGACCAGTCCTAAAATTCCCATTTTCATTACTTTTTGAATGACCTCAATCGGATTCACAAAATCTTCCGGTACCGGCTGCTTCTGATCCGGTTCCGAAGGCGTGCCGTTTCCAGATTCTCCTTCACCTTCTGTTTTTTCTGTTCCCTCTTCTGGCTGTTTGGATTCTTCATACTGTTTTAAAACCTCCTCTTCCTCGTAACCGCTCTGTCCGTCCTCCTGACGTTTCACGGTTTCCTGTTCTCCTCTTAATTTCTGGGAAAGCTGCTGTATTCCATAAGTTCCAAGGCTGGCTTTCATTGCCTCACAGATCTGACGGGAGAAAGCACTTCCCTCCTCGTCTGTCGCAAGACGATAGCCGCCGAGATAAACTTCTGTAACCTGTCCGCCAGATAAACTGCCTGATAGAATTCCCATCCCCGATGCAGTGGGGGACAGAACTTCTCCCGCAGTTTCTGCGACTTTTCTGCTCATGGTTTCAGGTTTCCAGACACCGCTCTTATCCCCGCCGTTATAAAAAAACAGCTCGTACTGTCCCAGCAGTGTTCTGTCATACCCGGCAAACAGAGAATACAGTCCCTGTTCCATTGCGCAGGCCGTCATCACCCGTGCATGGGCATTTCGCACCGACGCAATTGTCCCGGAAATCAGGGAAAGCATCAGTATCAGAACGAGACACAAATATGCTGTTATGCTTCCGGCTGCCCATCTTTTCTGTCTTTCTGTTTCCCTCATGGGATACAGCTCCTTCCACTTTACTTTTACTTTTTCGAACTTTAGATGCCGTGGATCGGATAAAGGATATACCGAGACACAGATATGCAAATGACATATAGGTCCGTACCGGCTTCTAAATTTTTCTTTGGAGTTCCGTATTGGACATTTTCCCGTTTATACGGTGTTGCTCTGGTTTGTGACTTTCTCCATCAGACTGTTGACCAGACTCACAAGCTGCTTTTTAAAGATTAGTACGAGTCCGATCAGCACAACGAGAATCAGAATCACTTCCACAACACCCACCGCATCTTCCTCTTTCCAGAACTCCGATATCAGCTTCATAATTCCCACCTCCCTCTCTTTACCAGCTGTTGTGGGGATAAAAACATCCCCTATGCATAAAAGGACAAAAATGCCGGAACCGTGAGTATGACCAATACAACCGCAAGCATCATGCCCATCGGAAGAAGAAGCTTTGTCGATGCCTTTTCTCCTGTTGTTTTCGCCTGCCTTCTTCTCTCCTCAAAGGCCTCCTGCGATTCCTGTTTCAATAATTCCAGCAGTCCTTTACTGCCTTTTTTCAGATTCTGCGTCAGCAGAACAGCAAGGGAACGATACGCTCCGGTTCCCATACGCATTCCCATGCGCTGGTACGCTTCCTGCTCGGAAACACCGTTTTCCATCTCCTGGCAGGTAAATACAATCTCTTCATAGGCAAAACGTTTCTGCCCGCCAAGCGCCAGATTTTTCCGGTAATCCACTGCAATCCGCTCGAGTACTTTCCGCATCCCAAGCCCGGCACCCAGAAGAAGAACCATTTTGCTGACAATTTCGGGATAATCCCGCAGCATCTGTTCTTCTCTTTTCTGCCTTTCTTTTTCTTGTTCCCTTCCTTTTGCCGCCCAGCAGACTGCTCCTGCCGCCGCGGCAAGTGCCATAAGTTCCAGACCTGTCAGATCCGGCACTTTTGACCATGTTACAGTTTCTCCGTTCAGTGTCTCCGGCAGATAATAGGCTGTTTCTTCGGGATGCGCTTCGTTTTCTTTTTCCACTGCTTTTTTCAGTGCCCTAAGAACCGCATCCCGCCCTTTTATCTCCGGTGGATAGACCTGAACCTTCCGTATATATTCTGTTGTTTCCCCCTGAAGTTCCAGTTCCGCTTTCAGCGTAACCTCCACTCCTTCTTCGGGAATCTCGTCTGACAGCAAACCCCGGCTGTCAATCAACAACGGCCTGTCTGTTTCCCAGCTAAGCGCCACCGGGCTTCCCGGTATTTCCGTAACCAGATCCATGTTTCTGTTTACCGTATGAAAAGACAGATTCCCACCTAAGATGATTTCATCCAGCGCCTCTATCGCCGCACTGAACGCCTCTTCTATCTCTTCTGCGCTGTAAGCTCTTGCAGGTACAGACAGTGTAATTCTTTCCGGTTTCTGATTTCCAACAGAAACCTCAAGTTTTTCCTCTGTCGGTTGGCTGCCTAAGGCACCCCGTTCCAGTTGAAGTTCCGCTTTTTCATCTCCTGAAACTTTTCGCACTCCGATCGGAAGGCAGAGTGCAGTGCCCGCTATAAACCCTGTCGCTGCAAGGCAGAAAATCCGTCTCACCAATTTGTGATCTTCCGCCTTTTTTCTCATCCGGAAATACCAGATGAACAGCCCCGCCCATGCGGTCAGACAAATCCACAACATTTGATTCCTCCCCTTTTTTGCGGACGAATCGTTATGATTCGCAGTCTTACTTTTTAAACTTCAATTGCTTCTTAAAACTCAATGTCCAGAATCTTCTTTCCAAGCACCCATGCCGCCAGATACACGGCAAGGCATCCGCTCATGAAGAAAACCCCGATTACATTCCCATACATCACACTTAAGAATTCCGGAAAGGAAAGCTGTACATATCCCAGAATTCCGAACGGCACAACACTCATAATATTCTGCTCGAACCGCCGGGAAGAAACGCCCGCACGGATTTCCCGCATCGTGTCAATTCTCGTACAGAAAATATCCCACGTATTCTGAAAGATCTCGCAGACATTTCCTCCTGTCCGCTTCGCAATCACCAGTACACTTGCAAACGTCGCAATATCGTCAATGCGGCTTCGCACCGCAAGATCCTGAAACAGTTGTTCCACCGGCACGGAAATCATCATTTTATGACGCATCCGGCGCAGTTCCTGTACCAGAATGTTTTCTTTTCCCAGCGACTGTTCCAGCTGTCCTGCCGCCTCCAGCACTGCATTTTCCATGGAATAGCCGGAACGCAGTGCCGTGTGCATCCACGCAATCAGATCCCGGAAGCTGTCGTACAGCTCCTCTTTCCGTCTCTGAATCCGGTTTTTCCGATACGTGTGAAAACATACGATTCCAACCGGAACCACAGCAATGCATGCCCACCACGCCCGGTAACAGAGTAGGTTCACAGCGACGGCAATCCCAAGACTGATTCCCGCTATTTCGAGATATTCCCGACCGGTAAATTCCCAGGTCTGATAGTCGATCCCTTTCGTCTCCTTCTCCTCTGCCATGCCCGTCTTTGCCTGGCTTCCCTCACGTATTCTCATCCTGTTTTCCCCTCCAGTTTTTCTCTGTGTACCAGTTCGCCTGTCTTTTGCAGGCCTCTCCCATATTCTCTTCGAAACAAAGAAACCGTTTTGATTTCGTCCTCCTCCATCCCTGTGATCTCTGCGATCTCCTCCACCCGACGGCTTCCATCCTCTCCGCGTCCTAAATGCACGAGAATTTCGATTCCCGATGCAATCTGGCGGCGGATTGCTTCCAACGGGAGCTGCACTCCCATCAGCACCATCGTTTCCAGACGGGAGATCATATCTTTCACGCTGTTTGCATGTGCCGTGCTCAAAGATCCCGCATGCCCGGTATTGAGTGCGGATAATAATTCAAACGTTTCCGCTCCGCGCACTTCGCCGATAATTACGCGGTTCGGCCGCATACGCAAAGCTGCGCGGATCAGATCGCGGATCGTAATTTCTGTTCCTGATTCCAGATTTGCCTCTTTTGCTTCCAGCCGCACCAGATTCTCCACACCCTGGATCTGCAGCTCTGCATTGTCTTCGATGGTTATGATGCGCTCGCCCTTTGGAATGTAGGCGGAAAGCACATTCAGAAATGTCGTTTTGCCAGATCCGGTCGCCCCGCCGATCATCATGCTGTAGCGGGTCCGGACGAGAGCCTGCAGAAACTCTGCCGCCTCTTTTGTAATACTCCCGATGGAGACCAGAAATTCCATCGTCACCGCCTGCTCCGGAAAGCGGCGGATGGTCAGAATCGGTCCGTTTAATGCGACCGGTTTCATGACAACGTTGACGCGGTCTCCATTTTCCAGCCGTGCATCCACAATCGGATTCTGTTCATTCACCACGCGGTTGCACCGGCCTACAATCTGCTGAATCACATCCTCCAGCTTTTCTGCGGAGGTAAAGCTTTTGCCGTATCTCTCGATTCTGCCGTTCCGTTCCACGAAGATATGCTGATAACCGTTTACCATAATTTCGGTAATTGCCGCATCTTCCAGCAGCTCCTGCAGGACATCGAGCCTCCGCACACTGTAGAACAGCTGTCTGCGCAGCTCCGCCTTCTGTGCCACCGGAAGATACCGTGTTTCTTCTTCCCCTAAAATCAGACCGTCAATCTCTTCGAGAACCTCTCCGTCATCCGGTTCGGATGCGATATCGATCCGCTCCATCAGTTTTCTCCGCAGAATTTCCGGCATTGTCATGTTTCTTCTCCTCTTCTGCCGTCCCGCAGAATCTGACGCACATAGTCGCCCAGCTCGCTCCAGACAAGCTCCTCAAAGTAGGCTTTTCCCGTCCGGTTTGCCGTGTGGAACGGAACGTGGATTTTCCGCATCTTGTCCAGCACCGACTGGCAGTCCCACCGGCGCAGCAAATTTTCAAACTGCTCCATTTTTGCCGCAGAAATCACATCATTCCTTATCGGAACGTAAATTTCATTGCAAAAATCCAGGATCTGATACAAATCCGCCACGCCATCCCCGAGGTCGAGAATCAGCACTTCATAACTGCTGTTCTTCTCAATCTCCTGAAACAGCCATTTCCATTCTTCGTATTTTGCAGTCTGAATGTCCATCGGCGATGCGGCGGGCGGCAGATAATCCAGGTTCTGCATCGACTGGACCATTCCGCCCAGTTTGTAGATGATGCCCTGATTTTCCTGTCTCGCATAATACAGAATATCGCTCATCCCCCTGTCGTAACTGCATTCCAGCAGCCGTTCAAATCCGGAATAGCTCTCCATGTTGAGATACAGCACTGCCCGCTCCTTCGCCAGAATCTGCCCCATCGTCAGGGCAAACGAGGTCTTCTGCGTCCGTCCGACCGGCGAATAAATGCCGATGATGCGCATTTCCTTTTTCGGCAGCAGTGCAGGCGATGTATCGACACCGTTTTCTACGCCGTAGCACGCCATGACCTCGCGGATCACCTTTTCCGACGACTGGTATTTGTAGACCGCCGGATACTGATCCAGCACCGGACTGTGTACGCCCTCAGACAGAATGATAATCTGACGGATCGGATACCGGCGGATCTCTTCTTTCATCGCTTTATCCGAAATCAGAAGAATCTCTGTTTCGTTATTCTTTGCGAACTCCAGAAACATCTCCGCACTGGAAAATGCATGCACTTCGAACGGAATATTTCTCTTCTGGTTCAGATATTCCATAAAATTGCGTGCATATTCCATTTCCGTGTCACAGACTGCAAAAACACTCTTTTTCTTTGCAGTATTCAATAAAATCCCCCAATCCAGAGCAGCACTCCCATCAGCACGGGAACGGAAAAATGGATGCACTCCATGCCCCACTTCCCATCGTAATAGGGAACCGGCTCTGTTTTTTTCTGGTATTTTCTTTTGGTAAAATAAGTTTGGAAATAATTGAAAAATTTGGTAAGACGCTGCGGTAAATTTCCGCAGACGAGAATAATTCCGATAGATAAGACCGCTCCAGACAGGAACGACACAATCATACATTTCAGGATCGCTGGCACACCGAGAAAGCCTCCAACAGCGGATAGGAGTTTGATATCTCCCGCGCCCAGCATATGAAAATAGAACAGAATGTAAAGTGCGAGTATCGGGAAAAGCATCCCAAAAAGAAAAATACCCGCTCCCGCGGCGCCATAGCGGATGAGCTGTGTAACCAGCCCGACGATCCATGCGGTGATAATCCATTCATTTGCAATTCTGCGTGTTCTTAAATCCATCCATACCGCCCCTGTCGCAACTGTCAGTACCAGACAGCGCTGCAAAGACATTTTGTCTCTCACCTCCCGTTTCGTTTGGGTCAACTTGATTGTGAGGTCATTATAGTTGCCTCTTTTCGATTTGTCCAGCGGTTTTCGGCAATTTTTTCCGGTTTGTGAATTGCCTCCAAAAACGGGATGAAAATTTCTCACACCAAAAAGAAAAATCGTGTGAAAGGTTTTCCGTTTTTCGCGGATTCGTAGAATCGTATCGCAATTTCACCGCTGCTTTTTGGCTATTATTTTATGATCCTTTTTTGAAAGAAATTTTCCAGCCGCATCACAGCAAAAAGAAACAGACCAGAACTTTTTTCTTCGCTCTGGTCTGCTTCCATACAGTTTTTTCTGTTTTTACTGAATAAAATCCGCATACTCCGCTCTGCTGACCTTTTTCAGATCCTCCGGCGCCATGCACAGCGTGGTTCCGATTCTTCCCCCGCTCACGTAAACTTTATCAAATTGTGCCGCACATTCCTGAATCACGGTCGGATACTGTTTTTTCATTCCGATCGGGCTGCATCCGCCGCGGACGTATCCGCTGACTGCAGTGATATCTTTGACATGGATCATCTCGATGGATTTCTCCCCCACCGCTTTTGCGGCTTTTTTCAGGTCTACTTCCTCTGCAATCGGAAGCACCAGCACGTAATACTGTTTGCTTTTGCCCTGCGCCACAAGCGTTTTAAACGACTGCTCGACCGGCGCGCCGGTTTTCTCTGCTGTGTGAAGCCCGTCGATAAATTCATCGCATTCATATTGAAGAACTTCGTATTTGATTTTCTGGCGGTCCAGAATCCGCATTGCATTTGTTTTGATTTCTTTTTCTTTTGCCATTATTTTCTCTCCGGTGCTCCCTGCAGTGCATACAGTTCTTTTTTGAGCTGTTTGATTTCTTTTTTCATCTCAATATTTTTCTGTTTCAGCCGTACGACAGCATCCCCGGCTTCTTCCGGTTTTACAGAAAGTAAACGTGCAATGCCGAGGGTATTGATGTGTTTTAAGCAGTAATCCGCATACGCTTTTTCACCGGAAAGCATGGTCACGCGGACGCCGCCTTTGTATTTCTGGGCACTTAAGATTTTGATCAGACGGATTTCCCCTGTTTTTGCAACGTGGGTTCCGCAGCACGCACAGCTGTCGCAGCCTTCGATCGTCACAATCCGCACCTGGCCCTCGATCTCTTTTTTGCTCCGGTAATCCATGGTTTCCAGCTCTTCCTTTGACGGATAACTGATCGTAACCGGAACATTTCGAAGCACGGCTTTGTTTGCCTCCTGCTCCACATCGTAGAGCTGCTCCTCGGTCAGAACACCGTCAAAATCAACGGTAATGACATCACTTCCCATATGGAATCCAACGTTGTTGAAACCGTAAATCCGATGCACGATACCTGACACGATATGCTCTCCGCAGTGATTCTGCATATTGGAAAAACGTTTTTCAAAGTCAAGTTTTCCAACTACCGTTTTGCCCGGCTCGAGCGGTGCTTCCACGGTATGCCAGATTTCGCCGTCGATTTCCTGTACATCCGTTACAAAAATTCCATCCAGTGTTCCCTCATCTGCCGGCTGGCCGCCGCCCTCCGGGAAAAATGCGGTCTGATCCAGCAGCACGCGGTACATGCCGCCCTCGCAGACGCTCCGTTCTACGGTTGCCTCAAATTCACCCAGGTACGCATCCTGATCAAATAATCTTGTTGTGCTCATAATTTTTCCTCTTTTCCGTCTATTCGTTTACAATGTCAATCTGGCACATTTTCATAGCTTCCAATGCATTTTTATGACTCTGCGGCGTTACGCCCGCGCACGCGGATGCATCGACAGAAATCGGCACTTCCGGATAAAATGCTTTCAGCAGCATGGCATTGGAAATCACGCAGATGTCGGTGCAGAGTCCCACGAGTTCAATGAATTCCGGCACGCCGCCTGCCAGTTTTTCGATCTCCTCCGGCAGATTTTTTGCACCGAAGGTGATTTTATTCATCACCACGGCCTGTTTTTTCTCCGCCATTTTCTGAATTGTATCCTGCAGTGCATGACCCTTCGTTCCTTCGATACAATGCTCTACCGGAAGTTTTCTGCCCTCGGACGTTTCCAGATAATCCGCAAAATGGGTATCTCTGGTGCAGATAACAGCTCCGTCAAACGAATCCATCACCTCTGCAACGCGGTCAACAATCCCGACCGCCTCTTTCGTGCCGATACTTCCGTCGATAAAATCATTCTGCATATCTACTACAATTAATACTTTCATCTTTGTTCTCCCTTCTGGGACATTTTTTTATAAATGCTGCATCCAGCTCAGTGCCAGTGAAATCCAGCTCTGGCACTCTTCGCGTACTGCGTTCTGGTATTCATAGCTCTGTGTCTCCTCGCTTGCAAGGCCAAGGCCGTGGCCGCCGACCGGATAAATATGCATTTCTACCGGAATCTCCAGTGCATGCAGTGCAGTAAAGAACAGAATGGAGTTTTCTACCGGCACGCAGTCGTCCGGCGCGGTATGCCACAGGAAGGTCTTCGGCGTATCGAGGCTGACCTGATTCTCGAGAGACATCTCGTCTACCAGCTCATCGTACCGGTCTCCCAGCAGATTGGTGAAGGATCCGCGGTGCGCTTTCGGACCGGATGTGATAACCGGGTAGGATAACAGCAGACCGTTCGGACGAAGCTGCTCTGCGTCTACGCCAAGTTCTTCTGCAAGGAATGTTTTCTTTTTCCAGAACACACCGTACGATGCTGCCAGATGGCCGCCTGCGGAAAATCCCGCTACTACTACTTTGTTCGGATCAATATGATATTCTGCCGCATGCTCCCGCAGATGTGCAACGGTCCAGGCAAGCTGGCGGAGTGCCGTCGGATAGTGAGCTGCCGGAGCAACACTGTAATGCAGAACAACAGCGTGGTAACCGGCTCCGACAAACTTCAGCGCAATCGGCTCTGCCTCACGCTCGGACACCCATTCATAACCGCCGCCCGGGCAGATCACGATGACCGGACGCACGCGTTCCGGAGCAATCTCACGCGAGTTGTCCAGAAAATACGTATATAATTTTGCAGTTTCTTCTGTATCTTTTACTTTGACATCTAATACCTGATAATTCATAAGTTCTTCCTTTCACCCAATTTTTCCGGGTACGGCCACAGCCGCCAGTTTTTACTCTGTTGTCATTATACCGTATCGGCGCAAAATATCAAGCGTATCGCACCAGACACTTTTTTCTTTTCAAATCCAATTGCTCATAGTATAATAAATTTATATTTGCATGTTTTTGAGCGGCAAAAATAACACACAAAGGAGTATATTGCAATTATGGATTCCAATCTTATTGTCCTTACCGATCAGGACGGAAATTCTGTCCGTTTTGAGCTTCTGGATATCGTAGAATACAAGGAGGATGAGTACGCCGTTCTCTATCCGGCCGACGGCGGCGATGACGAACCGGTACACATTCTGCGCATCATTTCCGAGAATCTCGATGTCAACGAAGCCGAGTTCGAAGGCCTCGATGACGATGAACTGATCGACACCATTTATCAGATCTTCCGCGAGCGCAACGATCTGGACGACTGATTCTGCCACGCAAAAAGAGCAGCATTTTTACCTTTCACACGTCGGTAAAATGCTGCTCTTTCTTTATTCTAATTTTTCCTCTTTCTTTGTTTCAATCCACAGTCGGTAATTTCACAGAGTCTGACATGTCAGCAAAATGCTGACTGTGGTTTGCCTCATGTCAGTGGGGGATACCGATTTCTCTCCGCCCGCCACTGCCGTTAACTTTCTTATTTGCAATTCATCTCACCACCTATAGAGGTGAGAGAATCCTTGCTATTATTTGTTGAATATTTTTCCAATATCGCAGCCAGTGGAGAGAATATCTCTTTCTGAGGGACATTACAATTTATACTGCATAAAATTCCCATTGTGCACAAATCCAAAATCTGTATACAACTTAACGCCCATATCCGATGCCGTAATCTGTATTGTTCCGCATCCATATTCTTTTGCATCTTCTATCACACGGGACAGCAATTCTTTTGCAATACCTCTTCTTCGATACGCCGGATCTGTAAACATACTGGACAGTAATCCAATTCTGCCGCTCGGGCATCCAAAGTATGGAGGTTTTTCTACAAATGACATTCCACTTGTTGCGATGATGCTCTCTCCGTCAACAGCAATCCAAGATACAAAAGTACCATCCGCCATATGACGTTCATAGTAATCTTTTAACGCAGGTGCTAAATCAATTTCTTCTTTTGCCCCCTCTTCGCGAAGCTGATGGATTCTCATCTGAATGAAAAAATCCAGTTCCTTTTGGGTAAGTCTTTTATATTCGATTGCCATTTTTATTTCCTTCTGCTTATTTTCTCACATCCAGCACCTGCACATACGGGTCGTCCTTTGTGCATGGTTTCCAGTCGTCTTTTCCCTCTGCGTTCGGGTTTCCGGTTTTCATGAAATTGGTCCAGTCGTCCATCATTTCTTTGCTGAGGGCATAGTCGCCTTCGGTTTTCGGGCGCCAGCTTCGGCCCAGGGTTCCGAACATGTACCAGAGTTCGGAGGAATGGAACGCTCCGGCGTCGTCACCTAACAGGGCACGGGTGAAGTAGTAAACGTAAGCCGGTTTTCTTCCGAGTTTTTCCAGCGCAATGCTCCAGTTGATGCATCCCTTATAGATGCCGCCGTGCTCGCCTTTTTCTTTCATCTCCGGGAACACGCCGATGTCGTCTGCGGTTGATCCGAGCATATATGGGATGTCCTTGATTTTTCCTTCGGTTACGGCATCGTTATAGCCGCAGGTCAGCAGATGATTGTCGATGTTCGGTACGAAGCTCAGCATTCTCGATGGATTTACGCGGCCAAACTCCTCCTGCAGCTCCACAATTTTCTCAGCCGGAATCGCACGCAGTTCTTCCAGCGATTTTGCTCCGCTAAGCTCTATAAATTCCTGGCCGATGGTTTCTGCCTCGGAAAGCGGCATATCGCGGTTCAGTCCGGTGTCGTAGCCGCCGGCGCTCTGGAAAATGGCTTTGCTGATCCAGTTTTCAGTCAGCGGAGAACTGACGAGTGTCTGTACGCTCATGCATCCCGCGGACTGGCCGAATACGGTGATATTTTCCGGGTCGCCGCCGAATGCTGCGATATTTTCTTTTACCCATTTCAGTGCTGCGATCTGGTCGAGAATCGCGTAGTTTCCGCTTCTTCCGACACCGCTCTCCTCGGACAGCCACGGATGTGCCAGAAATCCGAAAGCACCGAGACGGTAATTGATCGTAACGAGAATCACGCCGCGTTCGCAGTAAGCAGATCCATCAAATTCGGATTCGTGGCTGAAGCCGTGCATAAACGCGCCGCCGTGAATCCAGAAAGCAACCGGCAGTTTTTCATCCACTGTATTTGCCGGTGTCCAGATATTTAAGTACAGACAGTCCTCACTCTGCTTCATGCCGAATTCCGGGTCGAGATAAAACTCTTTTCCATAGAAGGAGTCCGGCTCATGCTCGGTCTGCGGGCAGACGCATCCGAAATGATCCGCCTTATAAACGCCCTCCCAGCACGCCGGCTCTTCCGGCGGGCAGAATCGTTTTTCGCCTACCGGCGGCTTTGCGTACGGAACGCCGCGGAATACCGTGTAGCCGTCTTTTTGCACACCATGAATCTGTCCATATTTTGTTTTTGTCTCTGTAATTGCCATAAGTAAAAATCCCCTTTCCATTTCTTATAACTGTGATAAAAACCCTCATACAGATTTAGTATAGCAAATCTTTTTCTTCGCTTCTATATGCACAATTCCAAATAATGGCACCCAGTTTTGTAACTATTGATTATTGGTTATGCAGACATTTAAAAATCCTCTTGATTTATTAGCACACAGAAATAATAATATTTTGTATATAAGATTGACTTATTATCACTGACAAAAACCTTTCATGACTGATCTGGTTTACTTTGACCGGTTTTGGTGCTACACTTTTCTTTGCTTCAAAACGACATATTTCATAGTGAGGAGGGGTATTTAGTATGAAAGCCATTTTAACAGATCTTCTGGCAATCATCGGCGTTGTGCTGAATGGTCTGCCGCAGGGTCTTCTTGCTCTGACGTTTGGATTTGCATCGGTTCCGACGGCGCTGGCATTCTTTGTTGGTGCGGTGGGCAATACGATTACGCAGAGTGTCGCACCAATTTCCTTCCAGGCGGAGACGATCACTTACGCCGGAACGGCTGGAAAAGACCGTTCGGAACGCTGTACGATGATTTTTATCGGCGGTGTGATTATGGCTCTGATCGGAGTGTTTGGACTGCTGACAAAAATCGTAAACTTTGTAGGTGAGGATGTTGCCTATGGAATGATGGCCGGTGTCGGTATCATTCTGGTAAAGGCCGCGATCGATATGATCAAGAGTGATGCCATTTCCGGCGGTGTTTCCCTGGCCGCAGCACTGATCACCTATTACTTTACCAAAGCCAGTGCCAATACCCTGGTTTATACCATCGTCATTTCCGTTGTAGCATCCTGCATTGCCAATGCATTTTTCAACAAAGAGAAATCCAGCATTGTCGTAGAGGATGATAAATTTGTCCGCCAGAAATTTACAATCAATGCCAACGTAATTCTCGGCGCACTCGGTATGGTCTGCCTGAACATTGGTTCCAACATTTCCTTCGGCGGAATTACCGCAGGAATGGCAACCGGCGGAAATTACAACGTCGATAACCTGACCGTGATTTCTTCCCTGGCCGATATGTTTTCTTCCTTTTTCGGAGGAGCCCCGGTTGAGGCAATCATTTCCGCAACTGCCAATGCACCGCACGCTGTATGGGCTGGTGTCATCATGATGGTTGTGATCGGTGTAATTCTGCTTCTGAAACTGCTTCCGAAAATCGGAAAATTTGTTCCGTCTTCTTCGATCGCAGGTTTCCTGTTTGTACTCGGTATCTTCAAAACCGTTGTACTGGATGCGCCGTCTGCCTTCGCTGTCAATGCAGCCGTCGGCGGAACCACAATGGTTGTCACTGCAGTAACAAACCCGTTCCTCGGAATGCTGGCCGGTGTTGCTGCAAAACTGCTTGGATTATAAATTCAGTAACATAAGAGGAAAATCGTATGAAAGAATACAGCATGGAGCTCTGCGGAGTGAAAAGAACACTTCCATTTATCCCGATCAGTGAGGAGATGGCGTTTGCAAGCTTTGTTGTCCTTGGTGACACCGAGCTGGTAAGTGCATGTGCGCCGGAGCTGGCCGCAAAAATCGGAGAAGTCGATGCCATTGTCACCGCAGAAGCGAAAGGTATTGCCCTAGCGTATGAAGTAAGCAAAGAGCTGGGCCATAAAGAATTTATCGTTGCACGAAAAAGCACAAAATCCTACATGAAAGATGTGGTTTCCGCATCCGTTCATTCGATTACAACAGCGGGTGAGCAGCATCTTTATCTGGATGGAAAAGACGCAGATAAAATCCGCGGCAAACGTGTCTGCCTGCTGGATGATGTCATTTCCACCGGCGAGTCCCTGCACGCACTGGAATGCCTGATGGCGAATGCCAGTGCAGAGGTTGTAAAAAAAGCAGCGATCCTTGCTGAGGGCGATGCTGCTGATCGAAAAGATATTGTATTTCTGCAGAAGCTTCCGTTATTCAAAAAGACGGGCGACGGAGAGTACGAAGTCATCGAATAATTGCCAATCCTTCTAATGCATATAGAGAATAGAAAAACGGTGCAGTTCTGAATTTCTGCCATGAATTCAGAACTGCACCGTTTCTTTTTAAAAGAGACGCAGAAGCATCATATACGAAATGGTTCCAAGAAGGATGGAGACGAGGGTCTGGTGTTTCCATTTGTAGGTGATAAAAACGACCGCTGCTGCGAGCAGTTTCGGTACTGCGGCAGAGATACCGCCGGTGGGAATATCTTTCATACAGTAAATGATCAGTACCGCCATGATGGCAGACGGCAGTGCCTGGCCGAGTCGTTCGAGTGATGCGGGCATTTTACGGCTGCCGGAAAATGCAAAAAACGGGAGTGCACGGAGTCCGAAGGTGATCAGAGCGGAGACAGCGCCAGCGTGTACTTCTCTGCTTTTTCCCATTGGTCAATGAAGATAATGAGAAACAGGGCTGTCATACAGAAATCAAGGCCCGTCAGGTCAAATGGAACGATCTGGCCTAAAATGCCGCCAAGAACCGAACCAACTATCCAATAGTAGCGGCTGAACAGAGCGACGAGGAACATGGTGTCCTCTTTTTCTTTTTTCGGAAGATCTAAGGTACAGTTTACGGCGTATGTCTCATCGGTCATCGTGTGAATCATGTACAGCTTGCGGCGCCCCATCTGTTTGAATTCCTTCAGGAAGGTAATGCTGTAAAAACTCTGGCGGCTGTTCATCAGAAGTGCAGTGAGCGCAATGGTGATGAGGGAAGCGCCGCTAGAAAGAAACGTAATCAGAACGAACTGGAACGCGCCCGTATAGACCGTCAGACTTACCAGCAGTGAATCATACCAGGGAAAGCCGGCGGATGCCATCATCATGCCGTAGGCCATGCTGACGAAAACGTAGCTGCAGAAAATCGGGATGGATTTTACGAAAGCAGTTTTTAAGGTAGTGGAAGAAAATCGTTTCATAGATAAAATATCCTCACGTAAAAATAAATTTTAAAAATTAAATTTATCATACTATCTATATCATAGTGAGTCAATAGGAATACCATTTTACGCCAAAAGAAACGGATGACCTTCATCACCCGTTTCTCTCATTCTGCTCCAATCAACACATTCTTCCCCGCAAATGCAAACCCATAATGCCGGATCCTTTCCTGCGGCACGCCGAGGGCCACCAGTTCTGCGTCGTATTTTTTATCCACGATCTGTTTTAAAGCCTCCTGCACCGCATCTTCCAGTGTCTCCTTTTTTACCCGGCTGCAGACTTTAAATTCAATAATAATCGCCGGATCTTTTTCTCTATTCTTCGGAATCATCATCACATCATACCGTCCAAATCCACTTTCCCGATTCGACCGGATCTGATAACACTCTGCGCGTTCTGCCATCAGTCCCAGGACGAAGCCATGATAGAATCGTTCCGGCTCCAGACTTTCATTTGTTTCCCCGCCGACATCAAAATGGCTGAAGGTCGCAAGTGACACTTTATTCATATAATAATTCATCGCTTCCAGATCGCCCTGCATCAGTGCTTTCACAAAGCTGCTGTACCCAGCTTCCGATGCTTCAAACCATCCGCGGAACATATCATCAAACATGCTCACCGTTTCCAGATTGGTGATACGGAGCTGATACCACGGCTTCAAAGTAATTCCACGATACTCCACCTCTTCCGCTTTCAGATAACCGCTCGCGAGCAGCAGACTCCAGATTGCATTTTCATTGTAATCCAGCTGTTCAAACACCATCTGCTCATCAAAGTTCACCGTGACTGCCTGTCCGTTCAGTAGATCTTCCATATACTCTTTGATTTCCGGCGAGGCGGTGCGGATCAGCTTTCCTGCCAGACCGTTCGAACTCGTATCTGCCCAGTACGGGCGCAGTTTCTTTTCTTTTAAATAATTGGTAATCGACCATGGATTGTAGATATCGCGGTGTCCGCCAAAGATAAATCCATCATACCACTGCTTCACAACGTCCTTTTTGTCTCCCATTCCGAACTCGTCCAGAGATGCAAAAACTTCCTTTTCGGTAAATCCAAAACAGTCCGCATACAGATCCGATGTCGTCGTCACCACACGCAGATTATTTAAGTCAGAAAAAATACTTTCTTTCGAAACCCTCGTGATTCCGGTCATCATCGCACGTTCCAGATAAGGATTCGTTTTAAACGTCGCATTAAACAGACTCCGCACAAACGTTGTAAATTCCGCCCAGTAGCCATGGACATACGCTTCCTGCATCGGCGTGTCGTACTCATCCAGCAGAATAATCACTCTTCTGCCGTAATACCGCGCCAGATACATACTCATATTATTGAGTGCCGCTGCGGCCTCCGCATCACCCATATGCAGATTGACCTCGTTGTATGCTTTCTTCTCATTTCCGCTCAGCAGATCCCCATCCAGAAGATAACGGTTTTCTTCATACACTCTCGCAATCTGCTGTTTGATCTGGATTTTTGCTTCCGAAAGCTGATCTGCTTTCACGGCTGCAAAACTCAAAAAGATCACCGGATACTTTCCCTGCAGTTCCCGATATTTTTCTTCTTTCCAAACGCCAAGTCCTTCAAACAGATCGCCCCGGGCGGCATATTTATTAGAGAAAAAGCAGTCCAGCATGCTCATATTCAGTGTCTTGCCAAAGCGGCGGGGGCGGGTGATCAAGGTGATTTCATCCCCGTTTTCCCACCAGTCCTTGATGAAGTGAGATTTATCCACAAAGAAATAATGGTTTTCCCTTAAGGATGCAAAATTCTGTTTTCCTATACTGATTACTTTTTCCATCCATCACACCTGCTTTCGGAATTTGTCCTTTTCTCGATTATACACTATCCTTTCCTGAATTCCAATCTTAAAACATCCTATTCGCCGCAAACGTAAAAAACAATAACGCCAGAAACAGCACTTCCAGCACCGCTCCCAGAATGGTAATGATCTTTCCCGTCTTCTCTTTCCAGATTTTTTTCATCCCCAGATACAATAGAATTCCGATCACCGCGCCAAGCGTATTATCGATCACATCCGTAATATCACTCGCGCCGATCGCAAAAATATACTGTGTCACCTCAAAAAACAGGCTTAGTCCCGATGCAAGGAGAATGCGGTTCTGAATTTCGCTGTCCGGGTAGATGGCTGAGATGCAGAGGCCGAACGGCAGAAAGACCAGCATATTTTCGATAATTTCACTAATCTGCACTTTCCCGTTCACCACAACCGACGCCGCATACGGAACCAGATTAATCCCCCGCAGGTGCGGAATTTCTTCCGGGCGCAGAGCGAATTTGAATAAAATGCACCAGACAAGCAGCGCCAGGTAAATGCCGAATACCACAAGTAATGCTTTTGATTTTTTCTCGTTTTTCCAGGTCATGTTCTTTCCTCTCTCATCTTCACTTGATAAGAGGATTCTACCAAAACATTCTTAGGATTCCGCTTCTTCTTTTCCAAAGAAATCCCAATAAATTTCCTAAGATTTTCTGATGCTCAGATTCTTTTACATTTCTTCGTCATGCCAATTTATTATATCTTTCATATCAATTATATCTTTTACATATCACAAAAAAACTGTGTATAATACCCCGTGTGCAGAGAAATGAATCAAAATGAAAATCCCATGTTCCCCTGGGACAGCAGTATTCTCCCCACTGCTGTCCCTCCTTTCAGGGAAACTGTTACTGACAGTTTTCTTTGGTGTAGACGAAAAGAGGAGGCTGTGCAGCGACCACAGCCTCCTCTTTTCTATCTTTTTCGTTTTTCTTTTTGTTTATTTCTTAATCTCATATCCGCAATACTGCATGACCAGCTCACAGAACATTGCGTTTGCCCAGGAGAACCACTCTCTGGTGTAAACGGTCGGATCATCTACGAAAACACCCTCGTGCATCAGTCCTGTACCGCCGTCGGTTGCCATCAGTTCGTGGATCATCTGATGTTTCTCCTCTTTTGTCGGTGCGGTCAGTCCCTCGATGGCTTTGGAGATGTGCCATACGTAGCGGACCGGTGTGTGCGGACTTCCGATTCCGGAAAGCTTTGTTCCGGAATAGTAGAACGGGTTTGCCTCGCTTAAGATCAGCTTTCTTGTGTTGTCAGCCACTTCCTGGCTTTCCGGCTCGTAGCCGAGATAGCTCATAGCCAGAAGACTCGGTACATTGGCATCGTCCATCAGATTATACTGGCCAAAGCCGTCTACCTCGTAAGCATAAACATCGCCAAGTCCCCAGATATGGGTGGTACCGTAAGTCTCAATGGCCTGTTTTACGGTCTTTGCCATCTCTTCTGCTTTCTTCGCAATCTCCTCTTTTCCGCCGACGAAATCTGCGATCTCCTTCAGATAATTCAGAACGACAACCGCAAACATGTTGGACGGAATCAGATAACCGTAACGGCAGGAATCATCGCTTGGACGGAAGCCGGACCAGATCAGGCCGATGCCGGATTTTACCTGCGCACCTTTTCCGTCGCGGGAAAGCGTATCGGTGTAGGAGCAGTTTTTACGGATGAAGCTGTACGGGGATTTCTCCTCGTGATTCATTTCGGTCTCAAATACAGTCAGGATTTTGTCAACACCCTCCCAGAAAACCTCGTCAAACTGATCCGTTCTTCCTGTATTCTTCCAGAACAGATAGGAGAACTGCAGTGGATAGCAGAGAGAATCGATCTCATACTTTCTCTCCCAGATCCACGGTCCCATATCGGTCTCGTCCTTCTCCCAGCAGTTGCCGTTCGGTCCTTCGTTAAATGCGTTTGCGTATGGATCGATGTTGATGCACATAAACTGGCGGCGGATCAGGCCCGCGATCAGGTCAGCCAACTCCGGGTCGTTCTGCGCCGGAACAAGGTACGGGCGCAGCTGTGCTACCGAGTCACGCAGCCACATGGCCGGGATATCTCCGGTGATGACGTAGGTGCTGCCGTCCTCCATTTTCTTTACGGTTGTGTCGAGGGTATTGGAGTAGCATCGCTCAAACATATCAACGATTTCCGGCTCGTCTTTCAGTTTTTCTCTCAGGCTTAAAATCAGCTCCTGAACGGACTTTGGTAATGTCTCTTTCATTCTTTTTTCATCCTTTCGCTCAATTTTTTCATTTCCCGTTATCCTGCAACAGGGCATCTCCGTAATCGAAAATGCCCTGTTGTAGTTCTTATAAAGTTAATGTATCAAACTTATTTCTGTGCGTCAATCTGTTTCTGAGCTTCCTCGCGGATGGTCTCCCAGCCTGCTGTCTCAAGCTCAGCATCGATGGTTTTTACAAGCTCTCTTGGATCCTGTGCGCCGGTGAATAACTCAGAATAGTATTTTTCATATACGGCACGGCAGTTTGCAAGCTCTGTTTCGATGTTGGAGGTATCCAGGTTGAATCCAAGCATCTCAGACGGAGTTGCTTTCTCGTTCAGCTCTTCTACTTCATCCCACTGGTTGAAGTCAACATCGTCTGTCTGAGTTACGTTGAAGAAAGTACCCTGGGTATATCCGGCCATACCCCAGTCAGTGGTCAGGCGGTGTACCTTATTGTCATCGGTGTACTCGAAGTCTTTTCCTTCTGCTCCATAGTAGAACCAGTCACGTACTTTGGAATCCGTATTTACCAGGTTCAGAAGCTGAAGTGCTTTGTCCGGGTGCTTGCATCCGGAGTAAATACCATTGATGGAACCACGTACAGTTGTGTTGGAAACGACTGTGTTGCCATACTGTACTGCTGAACAATTGGCGATACCATTGTTCGGACCCCATGTTGTTTTTGCAGCGCCGCTCCATCCCTGTGCAACAAAGAACATTGCGTATTTGCTGGAATCATCTGCTGTCGGAGCGTCTCCGTTGATGATGCCCTCCTGATACATTTTACGAACGATATCCAGGTTGGAAAGGATTTCTTCGTCATCCAGCGGATTGACAACGGTCTTGCTGTCATCGCCGTATTTAACGCCGATTGCCGGAAGTCCGGAGCTTAAATCATCGTAGTTCAGGTTCAGCAGGAAGTTTGCACCATTTTTGGACATGAAGTACGGAGATCCGCCTTCGCCCTCTTTTACTGTCTTCAGAGCATCGTACAGAGTATTGAAATCTGTTACAGAATTTACATCAATGTTATATTTGTCTGCAATATCCTGATCCCATACAAAGTACTCGGAAAGGGAGCTGTCTTTGTAGGTCGGTACGCCGTAGATTTTTCCATTTACTTCTACTGCTTTCCAGTAATCTTCCGGAATCATGTCATACAGCTCGGAAGCGTTGTCTTTGAGCAGATCTGTAATGTCCATCAGTGCGCCGGTGTTCACCTCAGAAGAGTAACGGTTCTGGTCGGTGAACAGGATATCGAAATACTCGCCGGAGTTTGTGATAACGCTTCTTCTGTTATCCCAGTCACCCCACGGAACGATTTCCATGTCTACATTAACGCCGATTTTCTCCTCCAGATATGGGTTGATCTGTGCAAGCCACTCATCATAATCCTTCGGCATTCCGTTACCAACCTGAATCCATTTCAGTGTAACAACTTCATCTTTTGCATCACTCTTTGAAGAGCTGCTGCTTCCGTTGCTGCTTCCGCAGCCTGCCAGCATGCCACCGGCCATAACAGCAGAAAGTGCAAGAGCTAAAAACTGTTTCTTTTTCATTGTAGCATCCTCCTGATATAAAATATAGAATGTTGAAATTATCCTTAACCGAAGCCTTTTGCTTCAGTATGAGATCCATAAAGGTAAATGGTCGATCAGCCTTTTACCGCACCGACCGTCAGACCGGAAATGAAGTATTTCTGGAAGAACGGATAGCAGCATGCGATCGGGATGATGATGATGATTGCCATCGCCATACGGGCGCCCTCTTTTGGCATCGAGTTCATGTACTGTGCCGTGGTAACGCCAAGAGACGGGTTGTTTGCCATCACCTCAATATTTCTCTGTACGTGATCCAGCAGAGCCTGCAGGGAATACAGCTTGGTATCGCTGATGTACAGGGAAGACTGGAACCAGTCGTTCCAGTAACCGAAGGTGAGGAACAGGGCGATCGTTGCCATCAGCGGTTTCGACAGCGGCAGGGCGATCTTTCCGAAAATCTGGAACTGGGTTGCTCCGTCGATCTGTGCCGACTCAATGATGGATTCCGGAATGTTGGTCTTGAAGAACGTTTTACAGATAACAACGTTGAACGAAGAAACACAAAGCGGAAGGATCAGCGCCCAGATACTGTTTTTCAGGTTGAGGAACTGTGTGTTAACTACATAAGAAGAAATCATACCACCATTGAAGATCATTGGAATAAAAACGACCATGGTGAAGAATCCGTTCAGTTTGTAGGTGCTTCTGGAAAGAACGTAACCCATCAGCATCGTAAGGGCAACTCCGATTACCGTACCGATAACCGTTACCGCAACGGAAACGCCAAGTGCTGTCAGGATCATCTGTCCTTCCCGAAGAAGAAATTTGTAGGAATCCAGCGAGTATGCACTCGGAATAAACTGGTAGCCGTTCATCTTGATCGAATGCTCGGAAGAAATCGAGATCATAAAGATGAATACCACCGGGATAATACAGGCCAGGGCGAGGATCACAAAAATAACATTGAAAATTGCATTTGTAGATCCCTGGATCTGATTTAAATGTGAAGAGGAAGCCAGATCAAGATCTTTTTTCTTTTTTGCCATTTTCGTACCTCCTTAAATAATCGCGCTGTCTTCATCAATCTTCTTCACAATGGCATTGGCAAGAAGGATGGTGATGCAGCATGCAACAGACTGGAAGAATGTTGCCGCAGAAGTCATTCCGATCGGAGTGGAAGACTGCAGTGCGTTGTATACATATGTGTCGATAGTTGCTGTCGTTTTGAAGATCGAACCGCTTGCTCCCTGAGAAAGCTGGAAGAACAGTCCGAAGTCGGAGTAGAAGACCTTTCCGACATTCAGGATGAACATCATGATGATGACACTCTTTAAGCAAGGCAGGGTAATGTGCCATACCTGCTGTCTCTTGTTGGCGCCGTCCATAACGGCTGCCTCGTACAGTGTGGTATCAATACCGGAAATGCTGGACAGGTAGATAACCATGTTGTATCCGGTAGATTTCCACAGATACATGAAGATCAGGATAAATGGCCATACACCGGCACTCATGTACCACTGAATCGGTTCCTTGCCTGCATTTCTCATTATACTGTTGATCAGACCGTTGTCCTGGTTCAGGAATGCATCCAGGAAGTAGGAAGCTACAACCCATGACATGAAATATGGGAAGAACATCATCGTCTGATATACCTTCGACGCTCTTTTGTTGTGCAGCAGGCTGATCATGATAGCCAGTCCTACGGAAAATACCATACCAAGAACGATAAATGCAAGGTTATACAGGATTGTGTTTCTCAGGATGACGAACAGGTCGTTGGATCTGATCAGGAACGAAAAGTTTTTGAAGCCGGCCCAGTCACTGTGGAGCAGGTTATAAATGAAACTCTTTCCGCCGGTGATTTTGTAATTCTTGAACGCAATGATCAGACCGAACATAGGCAGGAAGCAGAACAGAATATACCAGATGGTGGTCGGCAGCGCCATGACGGTCAGCTCCGTGTCATTCTTGGTCCAGCGTCCTTTTTTCTTTTTGCTTGGTTTACTCAAGATTTTTTCCTCCTTCTCCCGATTGCTCGGGCTTATCACTTGATCCGTTTATCTTACAAACGGAATCCCGGTAAATAATCTTTCCGGGAATGCGGTATACCTCGCCGCTCTTTTTCTGCGGTTCATTCATATGTTTGATCATACGTTTTGCCGCAAGACGTGCAATCGCGTCGGTGTCAACCGCAACCGTGGTGAGCGACGGACTGCACAGTTGTGCATAAATGGAATCATCAAAACCGGTCACGGAAACATCCTCCGGTACGCAGATTCCACGCTCTTTTAATGCCTGCACTAATTTGAATGCGGTGGCATCGCAGTTACAGACAAATGCGGTGGGCAGCTTCTCCGGTAGCAAAAGCGGAATGGCAATGCCTTCATCGCTTCGGTCCGGGATTCTCCACTCATTTTTCGGGGAAATTCCCTCCTCCAGCATTCTCCGCAGATATCCGAGATATCGGTCGGAAATACTGGTTGTACTTCCTACGGTTCCGACAAATCCGATGTCTGTGTGGCCCTGCTGGATCAGGTAATTGGTCAGCTCATAGGAGCTGTAAATATTCTCGGTGATGACGGAATCGGATTTGTGGGTTCGATCGTAGATGTCCACATACACTTTCGGGAGATCAATCTGTGCAATCTGCTCCCGGACACCCTTATCGAGAATACCAAGAAAGATCAGGCCGTCGAACAGCCCTCTGGTCTGTATCGTGTTCATGTCCGACGGGAGTGTTGCTGTTGTCGGAGAAATCATGATACTCGAACAGGATGCTCTCTGCAGCTCGTAGATGATCCGCTCGTACATTGCCATATAAAATTTTCCTTCGTCTCCGGAGCTGAACCGCGGACTCATGATGATACCGACTTTTTTGCTCTTCCGTTTTCCGTAGTCCGGAAGGACATAACCGGATTCTCTCGCAAGCGCAAAAATCTTTTCTTTCAGTTCTTCTCCCACGCCGTCTTTTCCGTTCAGCGCCTTGGAAACTGTTACTTTACTGATGCCCAGCTTATCTGCCAGGTCCTGCATGGATACTGATTTTCTCTCTGCCATGTTACCAACAGCCCCTCTATTTGTTTCTTAACTTGTGTTTAGATGTTAACATCTTTTAGAAAGATTGTCAATAGCCTTTTCGTTATTTTGTATATTAAAATTCTTATTTTCCAGTCCTAATTTGTATAGATCGAGGAGTATTCTTCTGTTTCTTTTGATTTTTTAGACAGAAAATCTGTGTTCTTGTGTTAAGTCACATAACATCTTAATATTAACGCAGTACTTTTTCGCCTGTTTTCATTTTTAACGAAAAAGCAGCGGAAAGTCTGACTTTTTCGTCTTGTTGTCGCCCTTTCGCTGCCTTTCACTTTTCTATTATCTTCCGTACTGCTGCCGGATCGCCATAGCCGCATTGATTGCCACCGCCAGAAAAAAGACGGCTACAGATATCCCTGTTCCCATTGTTACTGCTTTGAACACCCATAAAATTGTTCCGCCAATCCCGGAACCCAGATTAACAATATAGGCATTTTTATAACAGGCCGCCAGTCCGATACAGGCAATCGCACTGCAGACAAAAAAGAATGTATCAAAGAAAACATTGATATCCAGTGTTCCATTTACTTTTGAGAGGACAGCCGCTATAATTCCAAACAGTATCATCGCTCCAAGAACCGTAAAGCTCAGCTCCCTGCGGTTCATCTTCCGCATAATGGTTTCCGTCTGTTTCTTCTTCCCTCTCCATTTCCAAAAGCTGTAAAGAGCCATCGGAGCCTGCATAAAAATCATAAATACAAAAGTTGCATATATCTTCGTCTGCCATGCCAGAATGCCATTGCAGATCGCATAGACAAAGCCAATCAGGAATCCCGGTGCAAAATTCATGGACACCATAAAATTAAACGTAATGCCGATCAGGGCTGTTACCAGGGCAAACAGCGTGTCCCCGCCAATCACCCCGGCCGCAGCGACTGCTGCAATCTGCAGCAGCAGAACAATATATTTTTTCTTTTCCATATTTTTAGTTATCCGCAAATAAAAGTAACCACACCCTTGTCATTATCCGACAGACTTTCCATATCTTTCTCTGCGGTTTCCTGCTCCACAATCTCCACTCCATAACGGAACTCACTGAATCCGGACAGGTCCATCTTGAAGTTTGTTTCCCATGTGTTATTCATAATCCAGCTGTAAACCGGCCGTTTATTATTCTCCTCTTTGTTATCGCACAGAAGGATTGGGTGGGATTCCATCTCCCCCATGTAAAGTAACGGTGTGTCAAAAGTATTAACCAGAATGGTCTGATCTTTTGTCCGGTAAACGAGCCCTTCATCCGCAATATAGTATTCCATATTGGTGCCAGGAAGCTGATCAATACCAGGGCGCATGGTAACACCTCCATTCTGGATCATCACTTCCGCATCCGGAAGATTTAACGATAACGGAAGGTACAGGCTTTCGATATCCTCGCTTAATGTTTTGGCTACCCGGTAAGAAAACTCAATTTTCGGAAGATGACGGTACATTTTGATCACAACACTGCTGTGATACGTTCCCTCCAGGGTAAAGATCAGTTCTACTTTGGTAAACACCGGTCCGTGATCCAGAATTTTCACATCCGTAAGGTCACCCTGATACTGCTCTGCGTGAAGTCCGCGGATATTTCTTCCGATCAGACTGCGTTCCGCATAAACCCCCTTCCGTATTTCGGTGCGTTCATAAACCGGCGTGAAGAACGTTTCCAGACCGGATTTGCACATTTCAACCTCTGCTTTTTTATTGTAAAAGGAGGTAATACCCTCTCCGACTTTCCATTTGATCTGAAAGAAATCGTTTTCCAGACCGTAAGGCAGTTTGTAACTTTCCGGATCGTACGTGTTCACAATATCGCGCACCCGCTCTGCGCCTACCCAGGCAGTTCTGGTGAACAGGGTCTGGGACAGAGCCGGCTGCTCTTCGTACGTGAACGTTTTCTCTTCCATTGGCTCAAATTCTGCCAGAAAACTTATCAGGACTCCGCGCGGATGAGCAGACAGCTGCACCTCCATCTCCTGTTTTGTTTTGTCATCGGTTACTTTAACTGCAGAAAGACTTAAGGTTTCTACGTAAAATTCTACCGGAAATACTCTCTTTTGATGGCTTGTGGAAACAGCTTTCACTTTGCCGGACAGATTGTAATACCGCAGGATATCACCCAGTTCATGGCTAATTAAAGGGAACAAAAAGAAAGGAAAAACCAATCCAGACGGTATCAGCGGCAGGCTACAAGAATAAATTGTGATTTCACAAGATTGGTGTTATAATAAGAGAAAAGCTCCTGCCGGGGCAGCCGCCCCGGTGGTATGGGTAGAAAGGCAGGAAAACAATATGCACATCAGCTATAAACCACTCTGGCACACACTGTTAGAGCGTGATATGCGAAAAGAAGATTTAAGGCTTGCCGCTGGTATGACAACGAATATGATTGCCAACATGAGTAAAGAGGGAAAGCACATCAGCATGGACACATTAGCCCGTATCTGCGAAACGCTGAATTGTGAGATTACCGATGTGATTGAGTTAGTACCAGACGAGCCTACTTCCACAGGAGGTAAGGAACATGAGCGAACTGAAACCAAGAATAACGGAAAACGGAATTGATTATATCCTTGTCGGAGATTACTATATCCCGGATTTGAAGCTGCCGAAGGAACACCGCCCTATTGGAAAGTACGGACGGATGCACAGGGAATATTTAAGGGAAGTCCACCCAGTCAGATTGAACACATTGACCTTGACCGGGGAGTTATGGACATACCTTGCAGACCTGAACGAACAGGCACAGGAACGGTTAGACACCATCATGGAGCAGATGAAAGATGCCGAGGGCGTGACCGAGGAATTGAAACGAACCCAAGAAATGGAATGGGTGCGGCGTTGCAATAACATTCACAACCGGGCAGAAGAAATTATTTTGCAAGAGATGATTTATTCATAACGGTATGATAGAATGATTATGACAAATCGGAATTGACCGAGCTGAAAGAGAAGGATGCTTGTTGCCCGAAAGACAAGAAGATGGAAGTAGAAGAAAACAAAAAATAATTTTTTATATGAAAGGCTGGTTGCAGAATGTCAAAACAAAATATTTATGATAATGATTTATTTTACGAAAACTTCGAGAAAATACGTAGCAAAGAAATCAATTTTAATGATATTATTGAGACACCAATAATATTAGGAATGATACCTGAACTATATAAAAAGAAAGTATTAGATATTGGATGTGGTATGGGGCAACATGCACTTCAATATTCAAAGAAAGGGGCGTTATCCGTTCTTGGAATTGATATATCGGAAAAAATGTTAGCATATGCAAGAAAAAATAATGCTGCCTCTAATATTGAATACAGAAGACTGGCGTTTGAAGAATTGGATGATTTAGAGGAAAAGTTTGATGTTATTACAAGTTCATTGGCTTTTGATTATGTAGAAAATTTTGAAAGACTTATGAAACAGATTTATAGTCACTTGAATGAAAATGGCAAATGTGTTTTTTCGATGTCACACCCAATAAGTACAGCATATGATGGGACTTTTGACAGATATACCAGAGCAGAAACTGGAGAAAGATTATATGCTAATCTACGAAATTACGGAATAGAGGGTAAGCGTGTTATTCATTGGGTAGTAGATGAATATGAACTTTATCATAGAACGATTTCAACATTAATAAATGATATTGTTTCTGCTGGATTTATTATTGAGGAATGTCAGGAATCAAAAGTACCAGAATCAATTAGAGAAAAGCGAGCAGATATGTTTGGAGGAGTTATTCATCAGCCAGACTTTATTTTTTTTAGGTGTGGAAAGAAAAATTAATATTTTATCTATGTAAAGAACCCGACAACTTCCAGTTTGTCGTTCTAAAAATTCAACTGAATAATCCCAGCAAAAACCGCTGCTACATGGAAGCCAACAAACCATGCAACAGCGGTTTTTCTTTACCGTTTTTTCCTTTGGCTGATAGGCGTTCCCATTTTCTTTGATTTTTTGAGAATCCGAATCAGCCAGCGAAATTCTTCGTCTGACAGATTTTTATAGTTGATACCGAGCTGTTTACAGTAAAGGACAACCAGCTTTTCATCCCGGCTGCCCTTGAAATTTTCGACCGCTTCCAGATTTTCTTTCAGTTCATTGGCAACAGTGGTCTGGGGTGCACTCTCACTGTCCTTTTTATGGGCTTCTCGAATATCCCGGATAATGAGGTTGAGGTCATCCCGTACCATCTGACTGAAATATTCATCATCACTGATATGGGCGGCTTGTAGCACTTTCAAATGGGGGTCGTCTTCGCCAGGGCGATACCGTTCAATGATTTCATGTCGGACAGTATCAACAAGGGCATTGAGGTTTTGAATCTGCATGGTGGCAATCCCGTCCACATAAATCTCAATGTCCGCAAGAAACTTGATAAAATCTTTATGTGTGGCAAGCTCACAGAGCAGACGGTTGTTAATCCGACCGCTTTTCAGGAGAGCAACCATCTCATCATTCAAATGCAACTCCGTCAATGGCGTGTTGATCTGCTCCCTGTTCTCTGTCCGGCACAGCAGATAATCAACGGAAACCCCATAGAAGTCTGCCAGTGTGATAAGGTTGCCATGATTGATTTCTTTATAATCCTCTTTCTCATAACTTCCAAGAGCTGATTTGGAAATACCCGTCAACTCTGACAACTCTTCCAGATTTAAGCCTTTGTCCTTGCGGAGTTCCCAAAGGCGTTCCTGTATGCTTGTCGCTCCTTTCATGGGCGCACGCTCCTTTCCGGTGGTTTGATTGCTGCCGCTTATCTGGATTATATCACACTTTCCGCAATCGTGGAAATTTCTGATTTTTACCCCTAATTCCTACTTTGTGGACATACGGCACAGGGCACAAAAATGTTCTATGATACAGGTAGTTCATCGATGGATTATTCCAATCGAATGACCAGCCTGTGTGGGATATGCTTCCCCGGCGATGTAGTGCCATGACTTTTGGCAGGGATATGGAGGAACCCTTACCAAAACGAGCATACCAAAGGGAGCGATACGCCGCTGTGAGATTCAGGGGAGGAAC
>NZ_QUGQ01000017.1:0-90944 GCF_003479155.1 Blautia sp. AF19-1 | reverse complement strand
TACAGAGGGTGTCTTTCTTTTGTGCAATATTTTGGATTTGCTCATTTATAGTTATAAATATATTATTTCTTTCAATGCTATTTCTTCAGCAGTTGCTTGAATATTATTCATCCTCCGCACCCATTCCATCTGATCCTGCATCTTCAATTCTTCCGTCACACCCCACTGTTCAGCCATCTGTTCCATCAATATCTCAACTTTTTCTCTTACTTCCTTATCAACCTGATTTAAATGCTCCGTCAGTTTCCCGGTCAGTACCAGATATTGATACCTGGCACTCCTGTGTTCCTTCAAAAACTGTTTTCGCATTATTCCATACTTCCTATATGTAGGTTCTTCCTCATTGATTTCCAAGTCTGGCAGATAATAATCTCCATGCAGTGTGTAGTTCAGTCCGTTCTTTTCATCATAAATCTGTTTCTTCATATTCTTACAACTCCATTCCTCTGTACTTTGCTTTATTCTTCTTAATTTTTGCATTGTGTTCTTCACTTCGTTCTCTTGCCCATTGTATACGGTCACCTATTTTTTTCGGCATCTGCTCTTTCTGTTTTTTCGCTTCAAGTTCCGTCTGCATCCGGATATCGTCCTGCACCAGTCGTTCTACCATATCTTTCCCCAACATGCGTAAAAGTCGGTTATACCTGTCTGCAATTCCCTGCAGTATTTCTTTCTCACCAGACAATTTCTGATAATCTTTCTGAACTTCTGCCAGTTCCTTTTTTGTTTTTTCATGCTCTTGCTTTTTCTTCTGAAACTTACTTTTCCAACTATCTCTTTCTCTTGTGAGTTCTTTCACCTGTGCAGCCATCGCACCGATTTTGTTTTTCATTTCAATGAATAATGGTTTTATTTTCTTATCCCGGTAAGTTACCGCACGTTCCAATGCTGTAGCTTCCGGCAGAAATGTTTTAATCATTCCATATTCTTTTATTTCCTTACTGACATTATCCATCACTGGTTGCAGGAATTCTCTTCTGTCCTCCAGTTTTTTCAATTCCGTTTCTGCTTTCTCCGCACGTTTTTCCGCTATCTCTTTATCTTTCTGGAACTGAATTTTTTCTTCTTCCAGTAGCTTAATATCTGCCCTTGCGTCCGCAATCTGAGAAGTCAGGTCTTCATTCTCTGCTGTCAGATTTTCTTTTTCCTGCTCCAGTTCCTGCACTTCCTTTTTGCGTTCTTTTTTCTTGAAATTGTAAACATCCAGATGCTCTTCATGTGTGCCTTTCTGTTCCCATTCAATTCCATGCTGTTTTGCGATTTCAGCCAGCACTTCTTTTTCATGATTTATCCATTGATTCAGTTCTGTGTCATGCTTATTTCCACCTTGAAATCCAAGACTTTTCAATGCCTGTTTCAATGAAACTCTGGTATCCATTCCTTTTCCCTTCCAGTTAGTCACATAAGGTACAAAATCAATATGAAGATGTGGAGTAGCTTCATCCTGATGCAGATAGCAGCTAAATACCCGAAGTGTCGGATTCCGCTTCTGGAAGTCTTTCACATATTCGTCCAGTACCTTTACAGCCAGATTTCCTTCTGCCGTACCAACTGCCATATCCTCACGATTTCCTATCTGAAAAATCACTTCATGGAACAGCTTCTCCTGTTTTCCCTGCCGGATTTTTTCATAGTAATTTGTAATCTGCCGATCCTTTCTTTTCCCGACATTGTATCTCTCCACAGCATTGTCAAACAGCTCTTTATAAACTTCTTTCAGATTCTCATTCTTATAACAAATGTTCAATTGTACTCTGTCTGAATCTACATTTTCTGCTATAAAATCTCGCCTGTTATGAGCCAGCGAACCGGCTCCGATCATGCCGCTGATTGTCCGTTTCATCATAAATTTTCTCACCTCTTTTCTACTCGAGTGACTGACATGGCACATAATTTTTATTTACGCCAGTTATGGCGATATTTAAGAAATTTTCGCCGGATACGGCGGTTTTGTTACTTTTGTCAAAAGTAACGCAAAAGCACTTTCGACAGCCGTACCGTCCATCAAAAGTCCCCTTGCGCCCTGCCGGGGGCATAACGTCCTTATGGACGTCTGTTCTGCACCGACCGATGTAGGACGGATTTTGCGGACATTCAAAATAAAAAAGAATGTGGAGGTAACAGACAATGGCAAAATCATTATTTGAGGAACTGGGCGGCAAATACGAAAGGCAAGGGGATTATTTGATACCGTGCTTAACTGTACCCGCCGAAGAAGAACAGGCAATAGGCATCTGGGGGCAACGGCATTTAGATTATCTAAAACAGTACCGTAAAGTTACATACACCAATCTTCTTACAAGCGACAGGCTAAACGCCTACCTTGCCGACATCAACAGACAGGCACAGGAACGCTTTGAAAGGCTCATAGAGGGTATGAAACAGGCACAGGGCATAACGGAACAGCTAAAGGCAGAAAACGCCTTAGAATGGACAGGATGCCTCAATAACATAAGGGCTTGTGCGAGGGAGATTGTGGAAAAGGAAATTATTTTTGCATAAACAGATGATTAGTGGCAGGGGGAAATCCTGCCGCTTTTTCTGCTTTAGTTTGTCAGCTTGACAAATAAAGGGTTAAGGAATATAATTAGATTCAGTATTATACAAGGAGGTAATAAATATGCGGCAAGGTATTCTTAAATAAACTGTCAATTTGATAGTGGGAACAAAAAGTAGCAGTCCCGTTTCACTTTTAATATGGGGCTTAGTTTTTTGTACCCAGTTTAAGAATACTTTTATCATGTAATTTTATATGCCCGAAAACATATAAGTGTTTTGGGGCTATTGGAGTTATTTACCCAGTGATAGGAGTATTTATCACTGGGTATTTTTATGCCCTTTTTTGGGTGTTGATAGGAGGAAAATCACATGAAAATAATTAACTTAGGCATTCTGGCTCACGTTGACGCAGGAAAGACAACATTAACGGAAAGTTTATTGTATACCAGTGGTGCAATTGCAGAACTAGGGAGCGTAGATGAAGGCACAACAAGGACAGATACAATGAATTTGGAGCGTCAAAGGGGAATCACTATCCAGACAGCAGTGACATCTTTTCAGTGGGAGGATGTAAAAGTCAACATTATAGATACGCCAGGCCATATGGATTTTTTGGCGGAAGTATACCGTTCTTTATCCGTATTAGACGGAGCAGTATTATTAGTTTCTGCAAAGGATGGCATACAGGCACAGACCCGTATACTGTTTCATGCACTACAGATAATGAAGATTCCGACAATTTTTTTCATCAATAAAATTGACCAAGAGGGGATTGATTTGCCAATGGTATATCGGGAAATGAAAGCAAAGCTTTCTTCGGAAATTATAGTGAAGCAAAAGGTTGGGCAGCATCCCCATATAAATGTAACGGACAATGACGATATGGAACAGTGGGATGCGGTAATTATGGGAAACGATGAACTATTAGAGAAATATATGTCAGGGAAACCGTTTAAAATGTCAGAACTGGAACAGGAAGAAAACAGGAGATTCCAAAACGGAACGTTATTTCCCGTTTATCACGGAAGCGCTAAAAACAATCTGGGGATTCGGCAGCTTATAGAAGTAATTGCCAGTAAATTTTATTCATCAACGCCTGAAGGTCAATCTGAACTATGCGGGCAGGTTTTTAAGATTGAATATTCAGAGAAAAGGCGGCGTTTTGTTTATGTGCGTATATATAGCGGAACATTGCATTTGAGGGATGTTATTAGAATATCTGAAAAAGAGAAAATAAAAATCACAGAGATGTGTGTTCCGACAAACGGTGAATTATATTCATCCGATACAGCCTGCTCTGGTGATATTGTAATTTTACCAAATGATGTTTTGCAGCTAAACAGTATTTTGGGGAACGAAATACTGTTGCCGCAGAGAAAATTTATTGAAAATCCTCTCCCTATGCTCCAAACAACGATTGCAGTAAAGAAATCTGAACAGCGGGAAATATTGCTTGGGGCACTTACAGAAATTTCAGATGGCGACCCTCTTTTAAAATATTATGTGGATACTACAACGCATGAGATTATACTTTCTTTTTTGGGGAATGTGCAGATGGAAGTCATTTGTGCCATCCTTGAGGAAAAATATCATGTGGAGGCAGAAATAAAAGAGCCTACTGTTATATATATGGAAAGACCGCTTAGAAAAGCAGAATATACCATCCACATAGAAGTCCCGCCAAATCCTTTCTGGGCTTCTGTCGGGTTGTCCATAGAGCCGCTCCCTATTGGAAGCGGAGTGCAGTATGAAAGCAGAGTTTCACTTGGATATTTAAATCAATCGTTCCAAAATGCGGTTATGGAGGGGGTTCTTTATGGCTGCGAGCAGGGGCTGTATGGATGGAAAGTGACAGACTGTAAAATCTGTTTTGAATATGGATTGTATTATAGTCCTGTAAGTACCCCCGCAGACTTTCGGCTGCTTTCCCCTATCGTATTGGAGCAGGCTTTAAAAAAAGCAGGGACAGAACTATTAGAGCCATATCTCCACTTTGAAATTTATGCACCGCAGGAATATCTCTCACGGGCGTATCATGATGCTCCAAGGTATTGTGCAGATATTGTAAGTACTCAGATAAAGAATGACGAGGTCATTCTGAAAGGAGAAATCCCTGCTAGATGTATTCAAGAATACAGGAACGATTTAACTTATTTCACAAATGGGCAGGGAGTCTGCTTGACAGAGTTAAAAGGATACCAGCCAGCTATTGGTAAATTTATTTGCCAACCCCGCCGCCCGAATAGCCGTATAGATAAGGTTCGGCATATGTTCCACAAGTTAGCTTAACAGCTTGCAAAAGTCATATAAAATGAGATTTGAAAGGATTAGAGACTAATTATGATGAAATGCGAATGGATATTGTGTCCTGTTTGTGGGAGCAAAACCCGTAATAAAATTAGGAAGGACACTGTTTTGGAGAATTATCCCCTTTATTGTCCAAAATGCAGACAAGAAAGATTGATTAAAGTTGACAACTTGAAGATAACTGTCATCAAAGAGCCAGACGCTTAAGACGCAGAGCCGATGAAATTGTGGAACAATTCACGAATCATCGGCTCTTTTTGTTTCGTATTTGAAAGAACAAACTCACCAAATAAAAAAAACGATATTCGGGTGGGTTATTTTGTTATACCCTAAATTACCCTCTGAATTTGTTTTTAAATTTGGAGGGATTTTTTTATGTCCTTTTTTCGGGCAGTTATCTATCTGCTCATACGAAGCAAAATTTATCAATACATAGCATATCAGAGAACGGCAGGAAACCAGTTAAAAAAATTTCTGCCAGTGCAACGGTACTTCTCACCTTGAAAGTAGAAGTACAATCTCCATACAATAGAATTACTATTTCCTATAACCGTAAAGGTCACAGAGCCTTTGCGGTTTTTCTTTTGTCGATTTTTGTTGGAAAGTGCCGTAGGGCTGTTTCTGATATGCGGTGTCGTTCTCCGCCTCTCCATCTGGATTTTTTACATTTCAAAAATTCAGATGGGAGGTATTTATGGTGAAATATGCACCAAGAAAGGTATATATCAGAGAAAGTGGCGGCTATGTGGAATTATCCTACACGGAGTTCTGCCGTTGCAGGGAATCCGACCAGACCTATATGGACAAGCTGTTTATCCCCATTCAAGGCTGTCTGCTTGAAGTCGTGAGGGAGCAATACACAGACTTCTACCGTGACAAGGAACGGTGGCGTTATCTGCAAAAATTAGATACAAAGAATAGACTGCTATCTCTCGACGGATTTACGGACAGCGAGGGGAATCCTCTGGACTTTATCACTGATGAAGCGGTGGACATTGCAGAAACCGTTGTCAATGCGGTCATGGTGGACAGGCTGAAAGCCGCCCTGCCTTTGCTGTCGGATAGTGAACAGGAGCTGATACAGGCAATCTTTTTTGACGGACTTTCCGAGCGTGAAGTCGGGGCGAGGTTGGGCATAACCCAGAGCGTTGTAAACAAACGCAAAGCCAGAATCCTAATAAAACTAAGAAAGATAATAGAAAATTAAAATTTAAGGCGTTCAGCCCCCTTGTTTTTTCCTTTGGGAAGATGAGGGGGCTTTTCTCTGCCCTCTCAATCAATTCTGATTGGAGGAAGTAAGAATGGCATACAACCACGGACGGGAGGACAGGAAATGGCGTATCTGGAAAGAAGCGGAGGAAAAGCTGCTGCGTGAGTGCGGCGTTGATGAAGCGACCATTGAGCAGATACGCATGGCGGACAGGGCAGACTTCAATTCCAACAGGCGGTTTTACCGATGGACGAATGACGTTGCGGAATATCTTGAGGACATGGCAGGCAGGGAGCGGCAGGCGGAAGTGGGTACGGTTGCGGAGTTACTGGAAGAGATTGAGAGCGAAAATCTCTATCAAGTATTAGTCACGGTGGACGGGCGTACCTTGAAAATCGTCCTGCTGAAAATGCAGGGGTATTCCACAAAGGAGATTGCCCCGCTTGTGCATTTGACGACTGGTGCCATCTATGCGAGGTTAGACCATCTGCGGAAGAAGCTGCGGAAAATTTTATAGCTTCTAAAACAGCCTGCCATCCTGCGGGCTACTGGGTGAGGGATGGAAATCCCCTCACTCATTTTTTGCAGGAGGACAACAGGATGGCATACAGGGTTAAGGCATACACGCTTCGGGAGGAATCCACGGAAAGCGGCACAAGGTATTTTATCAGCTTTAAGGACGGGCAGGGCAAATCCCACGAGTTGGAAGTGTCGGAACAGTTCTTTATGGAGTTTCGGCAGATGGAGCGCAGGAACAGGAATCTTTTCTAATGGGACGAGCGGCACAGGGAGTTTAACGAGGTATGGGACGAAACCCTTTACAGACGGGCGTTGCGTGTGCCTAAGAGCCTTGATGAACGCATGGTTGAGGAAGAACGGAATGAAACGCTCTATAAGGCGGTTGGGAGCCTTCCAGAGATACAAAGGCGGCGTTTCCTGCTCTACTACGAGTATGAGTTCAATTTTTACCAAATCGCCGCTATGGAGCATTGCACCGCTTCGGCAATACAGAAATCTGTTGCGATTGCAAAGGAGAAAGTAAAGGCGGAAATTGAAGAAATATCTCCAACCGTGACCGACACCGCCCGAAAAAGAAATCTGTTTTTTATTTGTGTGGGATTGGCGGCATTACATACTCTCACTTTTTTCCGTGGGAGTAAATCTATTTTTAAGGAGGTCAACGCCTATGTGCAACGAAAACAAAGACACCGCCCGAAAGGAGGAAAGCCATGCAGAAGTTACAGACAGTCAACGCCGAAACGCTCCTTTATGAACCGCTTGAGAAACCATCCTTTGTGGTGGACAGCCTTATCCCGACAGGCTTATCGCTGTTCTGCGGCTCACAGAAGATAGGCAAAAGCTGGCTCATGCTGAAGCTATGCTTATGCGTGTCGCAGGGAATCCCTTTATGGGATATGCCGACAATGGAGGGCGATGTGCTTTACCTCTGCCTTGAGGACACGTTCTGCCGCATACAGGACAGGTTATTTCGTTTGACGGACGAAGCAAGCGGGCGGCTCCACTTTGCCGTGGCAAGCTGCAAGCTGTCAGACGGTCTTATCGTGCAGCTTGAAGATTATCTGAAAGATTACCCAGACAGCAGGCTCATTGTCATTGATACCTTGCAGAAAGTCCGTACAGCTTCAAAAGACAATGCCTATGCAAGCGACTATGGGGACATCTCCCTCATCAAAGACTTTGCCGACAGGCACTCTCTGGCGGTCATTGTCGTACACCACATCCGAAAGCAGAATGACAGCGACGTGTTCAACAAGGTGTCTGGGACGACAGGATTAACGGGGAGTGCGGACGCTACCTTTGTTCTGGAAAAGGAGAAACGTGCGTCTGACACCGCCAAGCTGTATGTGACGGGCAGGGACACGCCTTATCAGGAATACACGCTGCGTTTCCGTGATTGCCGTTGGGAGCTTGTGGAGCGGAAAACGCAGGAGCAGCTTGCGAAAGAAACGATACCAGATGTCCTTTTTCGGTTGGTGGATTTTATGAGGGATAAGGAAGAATGGATAGGCACGGCAACGGAACTGTTAGCCGCTATGGGGGAAACGGAAACCATACCCACGGTGATTACGAAATGGCTGAATGAATACCGCACCACATTTTTAAGCGAGAACCGTATCTGCTACCAGTACAGCCGCAGGAAAGACGGCAGGCGGATTGCCCTTGCAAGGAGGGCGGGTGACAGCGGTGATGGTGGTGACAGCGATATTAGGATACCCCCCTGTTACTGTCATTGACGCTTAAAGCCATGTAAAGCTGGCGGCTCTGCCCTGCGGGTGACAGCAGTGACGGTGGTGACAGTGATTTTAGGATACCCTGCCGCTGTCATCCCTACGGGAGAACACCCCGTAAACGCAAAATGCAGGCGTGAGATTTACTCGCCCTTTTCGGTCGTGTAAAACCACCCCTGCGGTCAGAAAAATCATTCCGATTTTTCCGACTGCGTTTACAGGGTGTAACACACTACACTTTGCCCTGCAAAGTCGTGTGCCAGACGTTCCCTCTGGACTCCCTTAAGGCAGGGCTGTGCCCTGCTATCCTACGCCTTACGGCTTCGGATAAAAGAATGGCGGCATGACGGTGACGGCTCTTGCGAGGGGGGTATCCCAAAAACACCGTCATCATCGACATGACCGTCATGCAGGGGGTGAGGGTGACAGTTGCGGCAGTCGGCAGGGGGTATCCCAAAACTGCTGTCACCACCGTCACCGCTGTCACCCCAAAGGACGGTCACCCGCCGAAAGAAAGGAGGAATCCGCCTATGCCTTATGCAATCCTGCGTTTCCAGAAACGAAAAGCGGGCGGCGTTGCGGCTTGTGAACGCCACAACGAGCGGAAGAAAGAAGCCTACAAAAGCAACCCAGATATAGATATGGAACGCTCTAAAAACAATTACCATCTCATAGCACCACCAAAGTACACCTACAAGAAAGAGATTAACCGCATGGTAGCCGAAGCGGGGTGCAGGACAAGGAAAGACAGCGTGATGATGGTGGAAACGCTCATCACAGCTTCACCAGAATTTATGAACCAGTTACCGCCCGAAGAACAAAAAGCGTATTTCCAGACGGCTCTTGACTTCATTTCGGAGCGTGTTGGAAAGCAGAATATCCTCTCCGCTGTCGTCCATATGGACGAGAGAACGCCCCATATGCACCTCTGCTTTGTGCCGATTACGCCAGACAATAAGCTGTCAGCGAAAGCTATCTTAGGCAACCAGAAATCATTATCCGAGTGGCAGACCGCCTACCATGAGCGGATGTCCTCACGGTGGAATCAGCTTGAACGGGGGCAGTCCTCAATGGAAACCAAGCGGAAACACGTCCCCACATGGCTCTATAAATTAGGCGGCAGGCTTGATAAACAGTATGAAGAAATCGTGTCTGCCCTATCCGACATCAACGCCTTTAACGCAGGGAAGAAAAGGGATAAAGCGTTAGATTTACTCTCTGCATGGCTGCCAGACGTGGAGAAATTCTCTAAGGAAATCGGGAAACAGCAGGCGTATATCGACAGTTTGAAAGAGAGAATTGGGCAGGAATCAGACTATGCGGGGCGTATGCGTGATGAAAAGTACGAGCAGGAACTAAAGGTGCAGAAAGCGAATCAGAAGATATTTGAATTGCAGAGAACCAACGAGCAGATGGGGCGGCTGCTGTCAAAAATACCGCCCGAAGTGTTGGAAGAATTGCAGAAAAATCATAGAAGCAGAGCGAAAGAAAGGTAGATATGTGAATGAAGAAACAGGATTTTAAGGTGTTAAAGACCAAAGACTTGTACCCGTTCCCCGACAATCCGTTTCATGTGGCAGAAGATGAAACACTGTCAGAGTTAGCGGAAAGCATCAAGGAATTTGGCATTGTCACGCCGATAATCACACGCCCGAAAGAGGACGGGGACGGTTATGAAGTGATTGCAGGACAGCGGCGTGTCCGTGCTTCTGAACTTGCAGGGATAAATACCGTGCCTGCGTTTGTCCTGCCCTTAGACCGTGACCGAGCCATCATCACCCTTGTAGACAGCAATTTGCAGCGTGAGAATATCCTGCCATCGGAGCGGGCGTTTGCTTACAAGATGAAATCCGAAGCCATGAAGCGGCAGGGTTTCCGCACAGACTTAACCTCGTCACAAGTTGTGACGAAGTTGCGGACGGACGACAAGGTGGCACAGGGCTTCGGCGTGGGCAGGATGACCGTGCAGCGTTTTATCCGCCTGACGGAACTGATACCGCCGATTTTGCAGATGGTGGACGAGGGGAAAATCGCCCTCACGCCTGCGGTGGAACTGTCCTTCTTGAAGAAAGACGAGCAGGAAAACCTCTTTGCCACGATGGAGAGCGAAGAAGCAACGCCCTCACTCTCACAGGCACAGCGGATGAAACAGTTAAGCCAGAGCGGGCGGCTTGACATGGATACGATATTTGCGATTATGACGGAGGAAAAGGGCAACCAGAAAGAAACCTTGAAAATCAACACAAGCAAGCTGAAAAAATACTTTCCGAAGAACACAACGCCGAAGCAGATGGAGGAAACCATCATCAAACTTTTGGAGCGTGAGTTGCAGAGGAAACGCAACCGTGACAGCCGCTAATCTTCTTTTTTCGGGAAGTAAATACAGAGAGTTGAGGTATGGAGAATGAGAGAAATCCAGTATGAAATCGTAAAGGAAATCGCAGTATTGTCTACGGGCGACAGTGGCTACACAAAGGAAATCAATCTCATTTCATGGAATGGGAAAGAGCCGAAGTATGACATCCGCAGCTTTTCCCCGAACCGTGAAAAGTGCGGCAAGGGAATCACGCTGAACGCTGATGAAGCGGCGGCACTCCTTAAAGCATTACAGAAAGAATTAAACAGCGAGGATTAATGGTATCTGATTGGCAGGGCGGGGACATTTCCAAACTCTTCCCTGCCCTGTCTGGAAAGGAAGATTTAAGTATGGGCGAGGATAAGAAAGCAGATAAAAAGAGAAAGCGTATCGTGCCAAAAGCACCAGTGCAGATGATAATCAGCCGTGAATATGTCGGCACACAGACCGTTACAGAAGCGTTTGTCCCGATTATCTCCGAGGATATTCGGAAGAAGATTGCCGAGGGCGACACCTTCGACAATGAGGGGCTGTCCGCTTAGAATGTACGCAATGGGACATGAAAACAGATAGGACAGATACGGAGGTTTTACAGTATGGCAGGAATCAAAGAAGAAAAGAAAATCTATTTAGTCGGCATTTATTGCCGCTTATCTAAAGACGATGGTACGGATAACGAGAGTGCGAGCATTGCGACACAGAAATCCATCCTCACGGATTATGTGAAAAAGCAGGGATGGCACATAGCAAAAACGTATGTGGACGATGGTTATTCTGGTACAAATTTCCAAAGACCAAGTTTCCAGAATATGATAAAAGACATTGAAAGCGGTCTGATAAACTGCGTGATTACGAAAGATTTATCCCGTCTGGGGAGAAACTATCTTGATTGTGGGTTATATCTGGAAGTTTTCTTCCCAGAGCATAACGTGAGGTATATAGCGGTCAATGACGGCGTAGATACCTTGAATAAATCTGCTATGGACATCACGCCTTTCCGCAACATTTTAAACGAAATGTATGCCGCTGACATATCTGTTAAGATAAAATCGGCATATCGGGCGAGGTTTCAACAGGGGAAATTCATGGGAACTACCGCCCCTTATGGCTATATCAAAGACCCTGCCGACCACAACCATCTGCTGATAGATGATAAAGTGGCACATGTTGTAAAAGAGATATTCGACCTTGCATTAAAAGGGAATGGAGTTGCCAAAATTTGCAGACATCTTAATAAACAGCATATCCTACGCCCTGCCGCTTATGCGGCGGAGCGTGGCGAAACAGGCTTTGAACGTCATTTTGAGGGGAACGAGGACAAACGCTATATTTGGAGTGGGAACAGCGTGAGGAGCATTTTAAGAAGCCCGATATATGCGGGAAATCTTGTAGGCTACAAACGGATTGCCGCCAATATGAAAAGCAAGAAACGCCCCTCTAAGCTGCCCGAAGAATGGGAAGTGATACCCAATACCCATGAGGGAATAGTCACGCAGGAGGAATTTGATATTGTCCAACAGCTTATTACAAGTCGTAGGCTTCCACAGAACAAGGGAGGATTTGTAAATATTTTTGCAGGCGTTATCAAGTGTGTGGACTGCGGATGTGCTCTGCGGGCAATGAACGTACACAGGAGGAAACGCCCAGAGATTATCGACTGTGTACAGTATTCATGTAATAATTATGCAAGAAACGGAAGAAGCGAGTGTAGTGCCCACAATATAGAAGCAAGGGATTTATTCAATGCCGTTCTTGCCGACATCAACTGTTTTGCGGATATGGCAGTGAATGATGAAAAGGCGGTCAGGGCCATAGAAAAGCGGCTCACGGAAACAGACCAGAGCAGGGCGAAAGCATTAGAGAAAGAACGTAAGAAGCTGAACAAACGCCTTGCGGAACTGGACAGGCTGTTTTCCTCTCTCTACGAGGATAAGGTCATGGAGCGTATTACCGAGCGGAATTTTGAGATGATGTCGGGGAAATACCAGAAAGAGCAGCTTGAAATTGAAGCAAGGCTGAAAGAGGTGACGGAAACTCTTAATGAAAGCTACGAGAAATCACGGGGAATCCGTGACTTCCTCGCCCTTATCCGAAATTATCAAGGCTTAAAAGAACTGGATGCAACAGTTATAAACGCACTCATAGACAAGATACTTGTTTCGGAGCGTGAGAAGATGGCAGACGGAACAGTGAAGCAGGAAATCAAGATTTACTATAAATTCATCGGCTTTGTCGATGAATTACATATCATACCTACAAAACGGTGGGCAGCAATGCCCGCTAAAAATTGTACGGTGTGCGGCGTTGAATATGTCCCGGGCTCTGGTGCATCAAGGTATTGTCCTGCTTGTGCCAAGAAGATACGGAGGGAGAAATCAAACGAGAGCAAACGCAGGAGCAGAGAACAGAAAAGGATAGCATGTATGAACTGTCCGCAAAAAATGACCGACTGAAGTGGATCATAGATCTGTTTATTCTGGTATCCTCGCCTGCACATATTCCAAATCTCCACAATAAGGCGTTCCCACCAGATACCATTCTCTTGCCAGATTCATCTCCATTCTGGTCTGTACCCATTCATCATCTACCAGCACTTCCAGTCCTTCTCCACAGTGAAATCCTGTATCAATCCATAAATCTGATGATAATAATCCATATCTTCCATTGCTGCTGTTATATCCTAATCTTCCCTGTTTCATCATTTTCTGCTCCTTTCCAGTCTGTAAACGGAATTTGTAAACGGAGTTCAAAAGATTTTAAAAGTTAACGTTTTAAGTTTTTTCTTCAAGTTCCGTTTACATCGTTTACAATAATCTTTACTCAAACGGTATTTCCAACTGTTCCGGTACTTCTATAAATCCGTCTTTATCTTTCTTCACCGAATCTTTCATCCGTTTCCATGACCGCTGTATTCCATATTCCTTTCCGAATCGATGTGTACCATGTGGTTTCCAGCCTACAATCGCATTGTTCATAATATTGGCAATTTCTTTACCTTCCCACTGTTTCATTTCTCCGGTTCGATGTAGCGCTTCATCGAACAGAATTCTGGTACATACATACTCGTCATCGTAGTCATCAAGAAATGCCTGTATGATTCCGGCATTGGTATCTTCCGGCATAAATTCTTTTTGCAGACGCTTTGCCTCTTCCTCAATTTCCTTTGTGAATCCTAAGAACACATTTCCCTGTCGATACAGTACCATTGCCTCCGCCCAGGCCTGTTCGATATAAGCTTTGCTCTCTGCTTCATTATCCAGAATATGAACTTCTGCTTTCGACATATCTGTCATCACCGGAGCAAATCGTCTGTTTCCGGTTCTGTCCAGCGGAAGGAAATTCAGATCATTTGAAGTACCACAAAATACACACTGTCGTGGTCTGTCTTCCGGGTGAACTTCATAAGGTACTTTGTAAGTTTCTTTCTGTCTGCTCAAAAACGATTTTATCTGTTCAATATTCTTTGCTGTGATAGTTGCTTTCATTTCCCCCATTTCGATAATCCAGTGATTCTGCAGTTTTCTGTAAATATTTTCATCATCCAGATGATCCAGATTGTCGCTGAACCATTCTTCTTTTATCGCCAGATATTTGAAAAACGTAGACTTTCCGGCTCCCTGACTTCCAACCAGGCACAGCATAATGTCATATTTTATTCCCGGTTCATAAATTCTTGAAATCGCTGCCAACATGTGCATTTTCATTACTCCGATTGTGTATTTGCTCTTTTCTGCTCCCAGAAAATGCGGAAGCATATTTTCTATTCTTGGAATTCCGTCCCAAACCAGGCTCTCCAGATAATCTCTGATTGGGTGATATTTATTTTCATTGGAAACAATATCTATTCCCGCTTTGATCACACGCTCACTTGTTATTTCATAATGCTCTTCCAGATACATTTTCAGATTGTATTCGTCTGTATCTGTGACCGTAGGACTGTTATTTCTCCGCTCCCATGGCACCTCTTTTACAATGTCCATTCTTCCGGAAAGCTCATTTCGTTTAATCGCTTTTTTCAGTACCGGATCATTTTGAAGTACCGTTACACAGTTTCTGATTGTCTGCTTTGTTCTTCCCTTATCCGTATGCTCCAACATATCATTAACATCTTCTGTTGTAATCATCTCCTCGTTCACAATATCTTCTAATTCCATCAAGGACTTCTCGCTGATATTCATCAATTCTTTCTTCAATTCGTTCAACCTCCCTTCTCTTCATCTTGAAAAATTCTGCAATTTCTTCTCCTGTTCCAAACATCAGCACGTCCAGATAGTCATTTATCTTTCTTTCATTTGCCAATGCCTCCGTAAATAATTCGTGCCACTCTTCATCTGGTTCTGGTTTGTAAAACTCTTTCCAGAACTGAATCCATTTCAGATATCTGATCAGCACGTCTGTTGCATGTTTCAACCACTGCTCCAGTTTTTCTCTGATCATCACAACTTTAGGTTTCTTTGATATCAAAGTATTCCTGCTTTGGTGCGTCCTTTTGTATTTGTTTCTGTCTTCGTTTTTTATATTCAGTCCAAAATCTTCTATCATCTTTTTCGCAGCTTCATACTGTGATATTCCAAATAACCTTGCTGTAAAATCTATCGCATCACCGCCCACTCCACATGCAAAGCAGTGATATATTTTATCTGCCTTCATACTTGGGTGTCGGTCTTTATGAAACGGACAACACGCCATTCCATTTCTTTTTACTTTAATCCCGTAATGCTCCGCAGCCTGTCTGGCTGTCACACATTCTTTTACCTGTTCAAATAATGTCACTTCCACCTCCTGCCCCTCCGGGCAAGTCTCTGATGAACAGATATTCGGGAATTGTTGTATCGTTCAATTCGTGATATACTGAATCTGCCAAGATGATATATCAGTGAATCTGATTATCAGAGAACTTGCTCAGATATTTTGTCTGGGCTTTTTCTTTTTGTCTGTTAGTAGCCATAGTTCCACTCCTTATACGAATCTCCTTGTTGGGATAATGATAATTTCAAATTTGCTTCCATCCTCTAATTCAAGAAGAATCGCATAATCCGAATCTCAATCCGGTAAAACGGAACTTATCTTCAGCTTCTTACTGTAATTGAGCGTATCAAATATTTTTCTGACTACTTTCTTTGTTTTCATGTGTCTTTTCCTCCATATTTAACGTTTGTTGTCCAACATCTCAGCTACCTTTTTTTGCTGTGACGGATACAGGTGACCATAAGTATTTAATGTCATCTGAATATCTTTGTGCCCCAGTCTTTCCTTGATGATCAGTGGCTCTACACCCTGATAAATCAGATATGCTACATGGCTGTGACGGATATCATGCACTCTGATTGGTTTTACACCGGTCAATGCTTCATATTTCTTGAGCCGTTTCTGCAGTGTTCTCGCCACAATCGGAAATAACCGCTGATTTTCCGGAAATCCATAATGCTTCTTCGCATACTCCTGCACCTCTTCTTTAAGAAAATTAGGAATATCAATAGTACGGACTGAATTTTCTGTTTTTGGAGTATCAATCACATCTCTTTTCCTGATCCGGTTATAAGTCTTATTGATATGCAAAAGATTACCACTCATATCAAAGTCTGAAAGACTCAATGCCAGAAGTTCTCCTTCCCTGATTCCTGTCCAGAACAGGATTTCAAATATCAGATAATCCTCACTCTCTGGCTCAATCCCGGCGATAAAGCTGTCATATTCTGCTTTCGTCCAAAATTCCAGCTTATTAGCATCCGATTTCCCCATCTTTTTTACTTTCTTACATGGATTTTCCTTCAGATTGTAAATTTTCTGTGCATGATTAAACAGTGCATTTAACTGATTCTGGATCATACGCTCATAAGTCTTGCTGTATCCTTTTTCCTGAATGGTATTCTGCCACTGGATAATCTCTGCCGGTGTGATCTCATTCATTTTTCTTGTCCCAAAATACGGAACAATATGCTTGTTCATCATGTGCTGCTTATTACGGATTGAATTTTCTTTCAGTTCATTCTTTTTATCTTCAAAATAAACTTGAATAAAACTGTTCATCTCCATCTTCATATCCGCTGCAGTCTTTCTTATGAATTCCTTCTCATAATTCAATGCTTCTTTCTTAGTCTTGAACCCTCTTTTCAGCTTCTGCGTTTTCTTTCCTGTCCAGTCAACATAACGGAAGCTCACATACCAGGTTCCCTGTGTTTTGTCTTTGTAAGCTGACATCGTAAATCCTCCTTCATACTGCTCTCTGAGAGCATCCATAAAATTTTGTTTCCCAGTAGGGACGTGGAATCTTTCCACGAACTGCCACATATCCTTCTTTTGCCAGTTCATCGTTGAGTTGCTTTAGAATAGAATATGCTTTACTGCGTTTCACTCCTAATTCTTCCATGACATCATCAACAGTCATCATATAATTAGTTCTCATAGCGTCCTCCTTTCCAGTCACTTTTGTGACTCTTTCGTTGTTCTCTTATAATAATTCACTTTTGTGAATTTATCAATAAACATTTGCGAATTTATTTTTTCCATTCCATACCTATCGCTTTCGTATCAACAATTTGTTAAATCTCACTCTTTTGTATCATTCACTTTTGTGCTAGAATAGAAGCACAAATATTATTAAGGAGGCAGCATTATGATTGGTAAAAAAATCCGGGCATTCCGGGAATTTAGAGGATACAGTCAGATACAATTAGCCGAGCTGTCCGGCATTAACGTAGGAACGATCAGAAAATATGAACTGGGAATTCGGAATCCAAAACCGGATCAGTTAGAAAAGATAGCAACTGCACTGGGATTAAATGTTAGTGTTTTTCTGGATTTTAATATTGAAACAGTCGGAGATGTGCTCTCCCTGCTGTTTTCTATTGATGATTCAGTGAACCTCTCACTTGCTGAGATGCCTGATCAGAAGATTTCACTGACGTTCGATAATCCTACAATGCAGGACTTTTTCAGGAAATGGTGTCAATTTAAAAATGTCTATGAAAAGGAAAAAGCTGAAATATTAGCTATTGAAGATAAAGATAAAAGACAAGAAGAACTGGATAAGCTCAACGCTACCCAGGAAGAATGGAAACTACGTGCCATGGGAACTACGATAGGTTGTCATACCATCGTTAAGAAGGGCACTGAAGGTAATGACATTAAGACGTATGATCTGACTTAATCCACAATCACATCTCTGATTTGTGGATTAATCCACTTTATCTGTTATCATATTTGCGAAAATTATATATTTTGTTATCATTCTGTTATCACAAACGGTTGTCAGGACACTCTCCCGGCAACCGTTTTTCTATGCTGTTCGTTATTATTTCCCACTCTTTTATATATTTCCAGGCAACAGAAAAACCCGTAGAACCGAAGTTCTACGGGTATCTTACGTTTGGACACAACGTTATCTTGCGATAACAAATCTATATTCAGATTGTATTACTCGATGATTGTAGCAACACGTCCTGATCCTACAGTACGTCCACCCTCGCGGACAGCGAACCAACGTCCATGTCCACGCGAACTTTTTCCGATTCCCGCCATTACTACCATCACCGCGAGAAATCCACAACGTATGTGTTTCATCACTTTCTTCCGCAAAACCTTCTACCACATCGGCTTCTGCAGGCAAAACGGCAGCTCCAGTCCGTTTGCCTCAAGAAGCTCTTTGTTGGTCAATATTTCTTTCGTATCCCCGTCGCAGACAATCCGTCCGCCGGCCATCAGAATCACGCGATTGCAGGTTTCCAGAATCATATCGAGATCATGCGATGCGATGATTTTCAGATGTTCAAAATCGTTCAGTATATGAATCAACGTTCTACGGTTTTTTGGATCGAGTGCAATCGATGGTTCATCCATCAGAATGATATCCGGTGTCATTGCGAGGATCGTGGCGATCGATGCCATCTTTTTCTCACCGCCCGACAGCTTATAAATCTGCTTGTCCCGTAAATGCCCGATATGAATCTGTTCCAGTGCATGGCTGACACGCTGTTCCACTTCTGTTTCCGGCAGTCCGTAATTGCGTGGTGCAAATGCCACGTCCTCGAATACCGTCGACATGAACAGCTGACTGTCCGAATCCTGAAAGACATATCCGATTTTCTCGCGCACTTTCGGAAGCATCTCCTTCACAACCGGCATCTCCTCCACACGAATGCTGCCCTCATAGTCCGGATTTAGCCCGACCAGCAATTTCAGCAGCGTGGATTTCCCGACACCGTTCGCTCCAATCAGCCCGATGCTGTCATTTTCGTGTGCAGTAAATGTGATGTCCTGCAGAATCGGGACTGTTTTCTCGTAAGAATAATTAACATGTTCAAAATTGATGTGAATATGGCTCATTTTTGATATCTCCCGATAATTCTTTCCTCTTCCCGCGTGCAGGCAGCTGCACCAGGTTGCTTTTCTACTTCTTTCTACTTCTTCCGACTTGTTGCAAATAGATGTCTTCCCACGCAGCGCTTCATCCCGTTATTTTCAGCACGGCAAAAAGTGCAAGCCACACACCCAGATACAGCCAGTCCTTCGCTTTGCACGGCTCCTTCGCTATATAGTAAAATTCTCCCCGATAGCCGCGCAAAGTCATGCTTTCATACACCTCATTTGCGCGGTCCATGCTGCGCAGAAGCAGCTGGCCGGCCAGTGTTCCCCATACCTTGAAATGAACACCCTTCTGATTCGGCGCGCGCAGACTGTACGCCTGGGTCATGCGGTTTGCCTCCTCGAGAAGCACTGTAACATAGCGGTACGTCAGCAGCACCTGTGTCACCAGAATGGCAGGGATGTGAAGCAGACGCAGTGCATAACAGATTTTTTCGATGGATGTTGTCGCAATCAGAAGATATGCCGCCAGTACGCTGTAAATGCCTTTGATCATCAGCGTCACCATGGAAAGCATCCCTGCTGTCAGCGGAACGGTACCAATATGCCCGATTACCTGACGGTCAAAGATCGGATTGAACAGCCCCACAAAGCAGACGAGCGGCAGGACAATCCGAAGCCGCCGGATACTGTCGCAGAATGAAATTTCGCCGACGATAAAGAGTACAATCGGATAAATTCCCATGCGCAGCAGGCCGGTCAGATCGTATTTTGGAAAGGACATGGTTACGGTCAGAAAAACAATCGTTAAAACAAGTTTAACCAGTGGATGAAGCCTGTTCACCCACTGGTCCTTCGCCGCAAGCATATCCATATGATGGATTTCATATAGTGCATTGCCAAGTTTATTCATTTCTTTCTCCTGTTCCGTGCAGCTTATGACTTTTTCTTTTTAAAGAAACGGAATGCATAGCATGCACCGACACAGACAATAAGAACAACTGCGGATCCCGCAATTCCGGAAAAGCTGGTTCCAAACGTGGAATCGGAATTTTTAAATCCATAGTCCGGCAGAAGTGCCGTTTTTTCCTGAATTTCTTCCGCCGCTGCATGTGCGCCGGTTCCGTCGTTTTCCAGTTCCGTCGAACCAGTCAGACGCTCCATAGACCACTCAAGTCCATCCGGATTGGAGGATGCCGCAAGAGAAACGGCTCCGCCGATCACCAGTGCTGCGATTCCTAAGATCGCAATTGTCTTCTTGAAAGAAAATCGGCTCTTTGCCCTTTCTTCGCTGCACGAAAGCATCTCCGGGCGGGCTTCATAGACGAACAGCAGAACGGCCGCTGTAATCAGGCCTTCTACAAGACCAATCACGAGATGAATCGGCTGCATTGTTGCCACAAATACCGAAAACGGCAGATCCGTTATGCCGGATGCAAGTGTTTCCAGTGCCACACTAAAAGCGCCAAGCTGCAGCGTCACCACGCACCCAAGGATGGAAGCACCTACAATCTTTCCGCGCGACATTCCCTTTTTCATCATCGGACGCCAGAACAGGAAATAACCGAGAAAGCACCCATAAAACGCCATATTCCAGATGTTGCACCCGAGCGCCAGAAGACCGCCGTCCGCAAACAGCAGACACTGGATCAGCAGCACACCGATCATTGTTAAAAACGCGGCATACGGTCCGAGCAACGCGGTCAGCATCATACCGCCGCAGAGATGACCACTCGAGCCTGTGCCCGGAATTGTAAAGTTAATCATCTGCGCCGCAAAGACAAACGCACCCATCACTCCCATCACTGGGATCTTTTTCGGGTCGCTCTCCAGGCGTACTTTTTTTACAGAAAAACCAGCTGCTCCGCCGGAACAGACATACATTGTTGCAGCCACTGCAGGCGCAACCAGCGCATCAGCCATATGCATAATGTTCTCCTCCTTTTCGTTTTCTGTTTTTTTCTTTTTTTACTTTACTACGCTAAAATTCGTCCTGCAAGCCCCCGTGGGGGTTATTTTTTCAGATTTTTCCGCGATCCTTTTTGTTCACTTTTACCGATTTTTTATGAACATTTTGTTTAAATTTAGAGGGTGACTTTTTAACATTTATATGGTATCCTATAGACAACACAGACGGATATCCCGGTGTCGGGAGTCCGTACACACACTATCTCGAGGACAGGATTCCTGTCCGATCCGCGGCCGCCTGCACGTCATCGGGTCGCCGCGGTTTTTTCTACAAAAAAAAAAGCCCTCCGGGCAGGATTCTTTCTTATTTTAGTGCCAAAACCGGCTCTTTACGGGCTCTGGCTGTATTTTCGAGTATTGGTGTGAATTTTATCTTGATGAGAAGGAGACTCTCTTATGAGCACAGAGAACTTAGAACACGAAGAACAAAACAGAACAACGGAACCGATCATCGATATCCGGGACAATGAAGCGCCCGCTGATCCAGAACAGGAAATTGTTTCCCAGGGTGTCCACAACTACAGCGCCGCTGAAACATATGTGTGCCCGACCGATCCGGCTATTCTGCAGCAGCTCGAATGGTTCCGGGATCAGAAGCTTGCGCTGATGATGCATTTTGGATTGTACTGCCAGCCCGGCATGGTTGCTTCCTGGGCATTAAGTGACAAGGATTCCGACTGGTCCCGCCACCAGGTAAACTGGACGGACGGCGAAACCTTTAAAAAACAGTATTTCGGCCTGAATCATTCGTTTAATCCGGTCCGCTTTCAGCCGGAGGAATGGGCGCAGATGGCAGAGGACTGCGGATTCCGTTATCTTCTTCTGACCACAAAGCATCACGACGGATTCTGCCTCTGGGACACCAAATATACAGATTATAAAACAACTGCAGAGGACTGCCCGTTCCATGAACATAAAAATGCGGATATTGTAAAATCCATGTTTGATGCATTCCGTGCAAAAGGCATCGGCATCGGTGCTTATTTTTCCAAAGCCGACTGGCACTGCCCGGACTACTGGAATGAAGATCTGAGAAAAGATGGTCTGACATCCCGCGGACCTTCCTACGATCCGAAGGAATATCCCAACGTGTGGAACCGTTTTAAAGAATATACAAAAAATCAGGTTCTGGAGCTCTGTGAGAATTACGGTAAGCTGGATATTCTCTGGTTCGACGCGGGCTGGGTCTCTGAGAGCAACGGCCAGGATATTGAGCTTGGAAAGATCGTTGAGGAAGCACGTAAGATTCAGCCGTGGGTTCTCTCCGTTGACCGTACAATCGGCGGTGCTTACGAAAACTACGTGACACCGGAGCTCTGCATTCCGGAAGAACCGCTGAACGTTCCGTGGGAAAGCTGCCTTACCCTCGGCGTTGACTTTACATACGAATACGGTGACCATTATAAATCTCCACGTGAGCTTGTCGGCATGCTTGTCAACATCGTTGCCAAAGGCGGCAACATGGCGCTGAACGTCAGCCCACAGCCAGACGGCCGCATCCCGGTCGATGCCTGGGACAGCCTGAACGGTTTTGGCCAGTGGATGAAAACCTTCGGCGATGCTATCTACGGAACCCGCGTCTGCGCGCCGTACCAGAGCGGAACCCTTTCGTTCACACAGAAAGGTGATTCAGTCTATGTATTCCGGTTATATCCGACGGTACAGGAATCGGTAGAGGCAGAAATTTTCGTACCGTATACCGAGACGAAGATTTCGGAGATCTGTATGGTGGAAAACGGAGAAAATGTTGCATTCAAAGAAGTCGAAGGCGGCCTTTGTATGACCGTCCCGGCAGGATACAGACGAGGCTCCGCACCGATTGCGCTGGTGTTTGAGATGAAGAAAGAGCGGTAAATTTTTAATAATCGAAAAGGGCTGTACAGTGTGACTGTTCAGCCCTTTTCATAATTATTAAGATACCTTGGAAAAACCTGTTACTTTTTACAATTTAAAATTTGCTTTTCATTAGAGCGTGTCTGAAAAAAGCTTTTCGTGAGCTCTGGTAGCTATATGGAAGAGCTCCACCTTTTACAGTCAAACGATGACAACGCACATTTTTTACGCCAAGATCGATGTATCCCAAACAAAAGGGGGGCGATTTCAAATCGCGACTTATATGTTCTGTTCTCATTCTACTGTTTATCAGATTTTCCTTAATGTTTATCTTATTTTTTTTGTATTTTTATCACAGATTCGGCAGATGGATTAATCTTCACCAAGATACCCTCTTCCAACTCCAGATAACCTTCCGTGAAATACAGACCTTCTCTCGCAGTCACTTTTGTTAATGTTCTTCCGTTTACGATAGCTTCTGTATTTTTCCAATGAATTCCCGCCAGCATTACATAAAGCTCTACTGTTTTTCCTGAAATTTGGAGCTGTATAGTTTCGCCATTTTTTTTCATGTCACAACATGTTTTGGCACCGGATCTCTCATACAGTGTTTCTTTTACGATGCTGTCATTCTGCGGCACCACAGCCAAAATCATTTCTGTTTCCGATTCGCTCATGCTTTCTCCAAGTTTCAGATTCTCATTCAGTCGAAGTGGAAGAAAACTTCCTTCTCGAACGTACACCGGTATTTTATCAATTGGCACCTCAACGCTCCTCTGCACCGGACCGGAAATTTCATCATTTAAATTCCACAGACTAATCCACCGTCCCTCAGGAAAATAGATTTCCCGCTCTTCTGTTTCATCAGAAACCGGCGCAACCAGAAGATCTTCTCCGAAAAGATATTCGTCCCACACCTTTGTTGCTTCCTGATCTTCTGGATACATCATCGCAAGCGGACGCATCATCGGTATTCCCAGTTTGTGAGCTTCTGCTGCTACACTTACAATATATGGACGAAGATTTTCCCGCAGCCACGTATAATAACGATAAACTTTCACTGTAAAAGCATCGTATTCCCACGGCTCTCTCGGCTCCGTTCCATGGAAACGCATCAATGGACAAAATGCAGCATACTCTGTCCACCGGAGATATGTTTCCTGATCTGGGAATCCATCATAACCTCCCGCATCAACACCCCAGAATGGAAGTCCAGAAGCAGCTGCAGAAAGGCCTCCTGCAATCGCATATTTCAGTCCCTGGAAACTGGTCAACTGATCCCCGCCGAACTGACACGCAAAGTGTTGAGATCCGGGTGCAGCGCCTCTTGTATAAAGAACATGGTCATCTCCATATTTTTGTTCAAATAACTCTCTATAATTTTTCGCATACTGATAGGCATACGCGTTATGCATCTCATCGCCGCGTCTTCCATCATAAAAAACTGCCTCGTCCGGTACAACATCTCCAAAGTCAACCATACTTCCACGAATACCTGCATCCATACGATCCTTCCACTGTGCTGCCAGAAGCTCTTTCGCACGCGGATGGGAGAAATCGATATACACCGGAAGTTTTTCTTCCTCATCATTTTTATTTCTCGTAATCGGAAGCTCCTCCTTCGGGCATTCCGGCAACAATTCCTGCGCCAATTCCTGCGTCATATTAGGGAACTGCCAGGAAAACACCTTGAATCCATGACGTTCTCCAAACGATACAACTTTGTATAATTCCTCTTTTTTATATTCTCCAAAAAAGGTAGCTCCTGCTCCTTCTGCATAAAAGCCGGAATGCGGAATATCGAGTTCATGGAACTTTTTCATTGCCGCCATCTGCTCCAGCGCAATATCCTGTAACGGACCGTTTCTCCATCTTCCGCCGCCACCGCCAGCCCATGGTTCAAATACCCATTCCGGTGGGAAAATCGGAAGCCCTGTGAGCGTTCCGTAAGCAGTCAGCGCCTCACGCGGTGTTCCGCTCCAAATATAAAAATCAAAAACATCTCCAAGTGCTTCCACCGAAAGATAGTCTTGCACAGCATCTCCCACATCCATCCGCATCCGATATGAAGTATTTGCAAAAAAGCTGAAACCATCACTTGTGTGTACCAATGGAATGTTTTTATACGCCTGGTTTCCAATGGATGCAAGACATCCCTCACAAGCATCTCTCTGCCACAGTGCAACGGTTTTTCCATACTGGTTCACGCTGTCAAAACGTTCTCCAAATCCATAAATGGCACTGTTTTCCCGAATTGAAAATCGAATTCGCGAAGCCGAAACACTTTCCTTTTCAAATATAAACGAAATATTTTTCAGATTTGTGATTGCTTTTCTATCAATAGAAATTTCCAGTGTTTCTTTCTGGAGTATCATCTCATGCTCTTTGCTTCTGATTATATATGCATGCTCGGATTCTTCCACAGAAAATGCTTCCGGCTGTCCATCAAAGAAGCCTTTCTTTCCAGAGACCATTCGGAAACCACCGACCACAGGATAAATCATGAGCTCCCATGTTCTCTCTTTTGATTCAACACAAATCGTTACATGATCTTTTGTTTCCAGAACATGTCCAATTTCACTACATGATGTCCATTTTTCCAGATCCTGGTTTCCAAAGCTGTGATCCGCATACCACCATGCACTGCAAGTTCTTAAAAACGTAAGATAACGATCCAGCTCAGCAGCCGCTTCCTCCCATCGGTTTTCTCTTAACCGCTCATTCACTAAACGCTTTTCTACCCATGGATCCATAGGCTTCCATGGATTTGCAACTTCCTGGTTAAAGAAAAAGTCAAAACCCTCCAATGTCAGACTGTCCTGCCAGCGCTGTGCAATTCGGATTCTATCTATCAGATTTTCTCTCGTTGTTGGTTCCACACTCTTTTGTAGCTGATAAATTTCCCTCCGTTCTTCCGTACTAGTTTTTTCCAACACTCCTGGTCTCTGCCAGTGGCAAATTCCGGACGGCATGACAAATACAATGCCGTTCTCCGTTTTTGTTTCCCCCTTTTCTCCAAAAGATACCTCAAGAAAAGTCTCTGGATCATATTCAAATCGATCCGAATAATTCACATTCAGATCTAATGGTGTTGGGCAGAGAATTTCACTTGACTGATGTTTTTTTCGATAGACTTGAAGATCAAAAGCCTCCTCTTTCTCCGGCTTTCCACCAAAAAGCATCCACGGTATTGCAAATAAAGCGTACCATCTGTCCTGCAGAATATCTACTGTTACAGAATACTGCTCTTTCGAGATCGCCGTTTTTTCTCCCTGGTCTTTTCCCTCTCCCAGATATGCCTGATCTCCGCTAAGATATGTCATTCCTTTTTCTACAAAAGCACTGTTGCTGCCATCCCGTTTTGCTGTGAAAACCGCAAAATCTCTTCTTGAAAACTCTTTTCCTGAAAGTGCAACTTCTACTTGATCTTTTCGTTTTACTGTTAACTCTGTAACGGTATTTTCCTCTTTCAAGATATGATGAGCTTTTTCTTCCATGTTTTCAAACAAAACAAACAGTTTTTCTGCTGTATACAGAAACTTACATCTTGTTGGTGTAACAGAGGACGGATTTCCCCCCGCGCGGAAAAAATCCTGTATCGTAGTCGCTTCTCCCCACTCCACAGAATCATATCTCAGATTCTCTGTTTTCTGTTCTTTTCCCAGAACAATTGATGAAACCCCAAATTTCAGTTTCCCCATAAAGAACTCCTTTCCCGCAGTTTTTTCAACTGCAGATTTCTTCTATTATTTCTCCATTTTTTCTGCACACAATGTAAAAATTTCCCTTTGAAATCAAAATTGATCTAGCGTTTTCGACTGTAATCTCTACTGTGTCATCACTGTCATTTACAAAAATTTCTATTATCTCCGTTTCATTTTCACGCGCAAAACCATATACGCGTCCATCTGCCAAAACTGTTGTAAACGAACCGTTTCGTATGGCAGAATGTTTTTTTCGAAACTGAATCAGTCTCTGATAAAAACGGAAACTCTCTTTTTCTCCCGGATTTTCTTGCCACGTCATACACTTTCGACAGTCCGGATCATTTTCTCCGTCAATTCCTGCTTCGTCCCCATAATAAATGGACGGCGAACCCGGAAACATCATCTGCACAACAACACCAAGTTTAAAGGAATCTAACCGATGACTACAACTGTTGATAAAACGCTTGGTATCATGTGTGTCCAATGCATTAAACATAGCCATATTAGTTTCATCAGGATGTCGCGACAATGCAGTTTCCAACCGATGGCCAAATGTTTCGGCGTTAATACTCCGTTCTGCAAAAAAGTCCAGCATTGCCTGGCGGAAAGAATAATTCATAATACTGTCCATTTCACATCCGTTCAGCAGTCGTTTTCCCTCTGCCCATGTTTCACCAATCAGAACAAGTTCCGGGTTCAAGCGTTTGAGTCGATCTCTGATTTTGAGAACAAAATTCTCATCAATTTCATCAATCACATCAAAGCGATATCCATCCACTTGTACTTCCCGTACCCAGTATTCCAGTACATTCAAAAGATACTCCTGTACCTTCTCGTTTCCTGTATTCAGTTTTGGCATGCCAGCAAATCCAAAAAAACATTCATAACAGTCTGCCTCTTCCCTTACCGGAAAACGAGTAATATGATACCAGCTCTGATACTCTGATTTTTCTTGCTTTTTTAAAAGATCAGCAAATGCAAAAAAATCTGTTCCAGTATGATTAAACACAGCATCTAAAATAACCCTTATGTTTTTTTCATGTGCTTCTTTGACCAGAACTCGCAGATCTTCATTGATTCCAAAATGAGGATCTACTTTATAGTAATCCGTCGTATCGTATTTATGATTTGAAGGAGACGTAAACACCGGGTTCAAATAAATACATTCTACTCCAAGCTCTGCCAGATAGCTAAGCGATTTTCGGATTCCATCCAGATTTCCGCCCATAAAGTTGGAAGCTGTCGGTTTACTTCCCCACGCCACACAATCCTCCGGCGCATAAGACGGATTTCCTTTGCGGAAGCGCTCTGGAAATATCTGATAGTAAATCGTTCCTTGACTCCATTTGGGTGGCATATACTCTACAGTACACTTATTGGCATATGCATATTCGAAAAAGCCGGAATCCGGACATTTTTCAACTGTTCCCCACGCATTATACCAACGCGTATCCCCGTTTTTTCCCGTCACTCGAAAATAATATTGAAGATATCTCGCCGGCTTTTGAAAAGAAACCACTGCCGTATATACAACCGATGTTCCTAAATGGTACTGCTCTGACATTCTTTCTTCTTTCGTTGTTTCTTCTCTGTGATTCTTATGAAAATAAACCAACGTACACGTTTCTATGTCCCCACTCGCTGCCCGGAAAGAAAATCTCAGATGAAACCGATCCGGTGCATAAATTTCCGGGTACATCCCGCTGTGATAAAAAGCAGCCAGATTCATACTAACTCCTTTCCGAAAGTTTCAGTACCCGGCATCCATGTGGCGGAAGCATGGTATGAAAGCTCTTCATTTCTCCGAGATCTTCATGCATCCAAAGATCCCTGACACTGGCAGCTCTGCACAACAACACTTGTTTAAAATCAATCTCTACTTCTTTTTCTTCTGCATCTCTATTAAATACGGAAAGAATAATCTCTCCTGTTGCTTCTTTTCCAATCCAGATGGTACTGTCCGGATTTTTGGTATCCGTTGATAATGGGAAGGATAAAATTTCTTTTTTATTCAACGCAAGAAGTTCCTCATTCTGATAAATCCATGCCCGATCTTTGATCGTATCATACTGATCTGCGATATCCAGCGGCGCTCCCGCAATCAGTTCCAGCGATACAGCCGATTTGCACTCCTCATCATTTGCAAAGGTATTCAGGCGAAGCATATCCGCATCCATGATCATGTTGTGGTCAGCAAAAATTTTTGACCAGTAAATCAGGCCTTCAAATGCTGTCGTGCACTGAGACCAATAATCAAAATGCAGTCCTCTGTTTCGATCACTAAAAGTATCCCAGCCTCCCGTACCGGAGTCTTCGTTAATACGCGCCATCTGTCCCATGCCAAACTCATTCTCACCATTGTTTTTCAAATGCGGCATAACAAGACTGATCATTATCTGATCCCCTGCTGCTTCCTTGATCCATTCGAGAACTTTTCGGTAATTTGCTGATCCATGATTTCTGCCAATCTGCTTTCCTTTATCCATTCCATCTTCGTACCAGGAAAGAAAATCAATTCGTAAAAAAGCTACATGGCAGTCAATAAAATACTTTACATATCCTTGCACATACTCTTTTGCTCCAGAACGATCTACATCCACCCAATACAATGCTCGATCTTCTCCATTTGGATAAGAAAAACGATCCCCCGTTATTTTTTTCTCATTTTCTCCATTATAAACATACGACAAATCTGTGATTTCTCGCACCGGAATATTTGTTCCTTTGACCAAAATTTCTTTGTTCTTTACCGCTGCCGGGCTGATCCAGGTCGGATTGTAGTAAACGCCGAGAGCCATTCCTCTCTCATTCAGATAGTCTGCCCAATATTTCCAATCATGTTTCCATGAATCATGATGACGAGTTAGATATCCATTTTCATTGATGCAGAAAGAATCCTCGATCCATCCATCTGTGCATACCATCTCGTATCCATATGGAACAAATTCCTTTGCTACCCAATCAATATTTTCTTTGAACCGTTCTTCTGGCATAAAAGTATTTTCAGTAAACTGTTTCTCATAGGTACACCAGTAAAGGGGTCCTGTTTTTTTATCTAATTTCAATCTCATGTAAAAACCCTCCTGTTTTTTTACCTACGCTCAGAATCCTATTCCAAACGCAGATATATAACAGAAAACACCAATAATTTGTCCAATTCAAATATAATTTCCTGTCTTTGATCATCCCCTAGTTTTACTTTATAATACACTTCTTCTGGCTCCTGAATTTCACCGTCCGGTGTCACAACGTATATTTGTTTCTTTTCTCCCGGAAGTTTTGCCTTCACTTTTATCTTTTCTACACGCTGTGGGAATTCCTCATGTGTTCTATTCCAGTTCATGTCCGAAATTCCCGTAAAATTCACACATCGTATTGAAAATTCTCGTCCTCTCTTATAAATTTGAATCCATACCTTTCCTGCTTCCGGATACGGTGACCAATCAACATTTTCGAATATAAATTCTGAGTTGATTCCTCCTGCATACTGCATCGTCAGATCCGTCCAACTTTCCGGAAATAAAAGTCCGCCGTACGCGGTAATAAAATCATAATATTTTTTCAATGTTTTTCGGAACGAATGTTCCCCAATTCTGCAGTTGTCCGGATAATATGCCTCTGTCAGAACACTTCCTTCCTCGCCCAATAGAAGATGGTATCCGCCAGAAGCGAAAATTGTTGCCATTGCAAGCTGCGCTGTAGATCCCTTCAGATTTCTTTCTGGTTCTGTTTTAAACGGATTCAAATACGCTGCCAGAATCACCCTCTTCTCATCTTTTGTTTCCCGAGCATGCGCAATCAAACGATATAGATCTCTATAAGTATCATTCGGCGACCAGACCTCTATATAAATACAATCTTCGCGACTCTTTTTTACCGAATCTACCGGCCAGTTATTTACTGCATTAAAAATGAACTGTTTTTCCGGGTATTTTTCTTTTGTTTCATTGATCAAATCACCAAAATCATCTGCCAGATCTCGAATGACATATTTTCCATTTTCCAGAATTAATGCCTCTTTCGGATCTCCGTATTGATCCATATGTACGCCATCAAAACCTTTTTCCAGCGCTTTTCCATATTCCTGTAAAATCCGTTTTCTCCACGCCGTTCCCCTGTGAATATCCATCAACCATATTTTGTCAATGAAAATCATTGGTTCTCCATTATCGTACCGATAGATACATTCCGGATGTTCTTCCTGAAATGATTCTGCACCGTAAACAGCGCCATATGCTATTGCCTTTGCACCGCAAGCGTGCACTCCTTCGATTTTTTTCGCAACAGCAGTCATCGAACCTTTTCTTCCCATGATATCTGTATAAATATCACTCTCCGGATAAAACTCATCATGGCGGTACATCCAGTCATAAAACTGAATCACATTCAAGTGCATTTCCCTGAAAAATTCCTGATACTCTTCTTTTTGTTTATCTTCCTCAGAAAAACTGCTAAGAAATCCATATCTTGGAGCTTCTGTCCAGCAATTCACAACATCAAATGCCGTGTAACAGCTCCCTAGTTTTTCAGTCTTTTGAAAGAATTCTATTTTTACCAGATATCCACCCGTTTTTTCTGAAATGCTTTCCGCAAGTGGAATATACACTCCTTGTTCCAGGGTACATTCCATTTTCAGATTTTCTCCCTGATACGTAAACAACGAAACTTTCACGTGATTTGCTTTCGTCGGCCCTGTTTTTTTTATTTCCAGCCAGACTCTTTCCCCAATTTCATACTGCGTTTTATTAGGTATTACATAAAACCCTGTATTTTCCATCTTCCACCCTCTCTTTCCATGAAATGTTTCGTTTGTTTTTGAGAAAGTCCCCTCTTCGAAATTAAACCGAAGACGGGACTTTCTCTCAAGAATCTTCGCAGGGATCACTTCGTCATTTTGATACTATTGTTCTTTATGAATTACATGGATTTCTATTTTTTCCAATTTCGGAACACTGACAACAACTGCTGCATCCTCTCTCCAATACCAACCGGAGCCATAATTCAATGCATTCAAGGATGCACTCTCTGAAAGAGAAACTCCATTCAACTCCAGACTTTCTGGCTTTCTGTCAAAACCAAGAAGAACAATAAATTCTGTCTCGGATGCATGGCGAAGCATAAAGAAATCTTCACCCGTTTGGCCCAAAATATTGTATTCAATTTCTTTTCCATCCGCATACCGTTTGCCTGAGGTTTCATTTAAAGCTCGGCTCATAAGAACTGTATTCTTTTTTTCATATGTCATGCTTTGTCCAAGCTGCAATTCTCCATTCATAACAGACAGAATGCACGCTCCTTCCCGAATATAAACAGGAATTTTGTCAATTGGAACATCCACCTGAAGAATTCGGTTTCCACCAACCATCTTTCTGAAATCCAACAAATTGATCCATCTTCCTGCTGGGAAGTAAATTCTTCTCTGTTCCCCTTCTTGATGAACCGGAGCAACTAACAGATCTGAACCATAAAAATATTCATCTTCCCAATAGACAGCCTCTTTATCATTAGGAAATACCATTGGCAACGGTCTCATCATTGGTATGCCTGTTTTATGTGCCTCTTCCGCTGTATGAACCGAATATTTCAGAAGATTTTCTCTTAGCCATGCATAAAATTTATAAACAGACACTGCATATCGACTGTAAACCCACGGCTCTCTTGGGGTCACTCCATGGAAACGCATAATCGGTGAGAAGGCTGCAAATTCCGTCCAACGGAGATACGTTTCTTCGTCTGCAAATCCTGAATAACCTCCTGCATCAACACCCCAGAATGGAAAACCGGAAGCCGCCAGTGTCAGACCTCCATTCATTGCATAAGTCAGGCCTCTAAAGCTTGAAAGCTGGTCTCCACCAAACTGGCAGGAATACTTTTGAACACCCGCTGCCGCAGATCTTGAAAACAGCACGTGATCTTCTCCTTTATATTTTTCAAAGAGTTTTCGATACGCTTTTGTATAATCCAGCGCGTAAGCGTTGTGCATTTCATCTCCCGTACGACCATCGTAAAACACTGCTTCATCTGGAATAATTTCTCCAAAATCCACCATAGTTCCATCAAAACCTGCATCCATTCGATCATGCCATTGATTTTCCAGAAGTTCCTCTGCTCTTGGATGTGAAAAATCAATAGCACATGGAAGAACTTTTTCTCCATGATAACCCGGCGTTCTTGTAATTGGCAGATCTTCTTCCGCACAGTTCGGCAGAAGTTCCTTTGCCTGCTCCATATCCAGATGTGAAAACTGCCACGAAAAAACCCGCATCTTCTGTTGTTTTGTAAACGCAGCAATCTTATAAATTTCTTCTTTGTTGTAATGGTCTTCCCATTTCCAACCAGCACCCTCTGCATACAGGCCAGAATGTGGGATATCAAGATTTTTAAACTTCCGTACAACACCTTCCATCTCCTGGATTACATCGTGCGTCGGTCCGTCCATCCATCTGCCTACCCCACCGCCGGCCCACGGTTCAAACACCCACGCAGGCGGAAGCAGCGGTTTTCCGGTTAAGGCTGTATATTCCTCCATGTTTTCTAAGACGCTTCCCGTAAAAACATAAATATCTGCTTTGGGTCCTGCTGTTGTGATTCGAAGCCCTTTACTGACTCTTCCAATATCTGCTCTAATTCTGTAAAAACTGTTAATAAACAAAGAGTAACCTTTTGTAGAGTGTAAAAATGATACATTTTTGTAGGACTGATTTCCAATAGAACAATTACAACCTTCAAATGCATCTCTGTGCCACAAAGAAAGTACCCGACCTCTCTGGTTTACGGCATCAAATCGTTCACCGAATCCATACACCATTTCTCTTTCCAGAAGTGGTTGGCACACATCGAAACCTTTGCTTCCTGCATAATCATAGAGCTTGAAGTTATCTGCATCCAATACAAATTTTTCATCTGCACAGATCTTCCAATCTTCTCCCGCTGTAATCACAATCACAGAATGTGCTGTTTTGATCTGATATTCTCCCTCTATTTCTGAAAATGTATACGAAACTGCTTCGCTGTCAAAATCTCCTTTTTCTCTTGTATAAAAGCGAAAACCACGATTCTGTGGAATCAATACGGCATCGTAGGTGTTCAAACCATATTCGTACTTTAATACGATCTGATTCCCCTGATCTGAAACAGATTTCAAATGTGTGAATCCAATCCAGTTGTCTTCGTCTGCATCTCCAAGTGTATGATCTGCATACCACCATGCCGTGAGCGTTCGGAAATAGCCAATCAAGACATCCAGTTCTCTGCAGGCTGTCGCAGTATCTCCTTTTCGAAGTGCTTCGTTGCAGAGACGTCTCTGTACCCAAGGATCCACTTTATCAAAAGAGTTTTCACATCTTGCATTTGGGAAGAAATCCATTCCTTCCAACATTAACACATCCTGCCATCTTTGTACGGTTATAATCCGATCTGGCAATTCATCCGGTGTTGTCGATGTCAGCGATTTCTGCAAATGCATAATCTCAGCCCGCTCATTTATAGATGGCCATTCCAGTGTCGCCGGCCGCTGCCAATGCATCGTTCCATCCGGTAGGATCACGCAAGCACTGTTGGAATAGATAACCTGCGGTGTTCCTCCAGGTGTGCACTCAATAAAGCTTTCCGGATCAAAATCAAATCTGGACTCGTAATTTGCATTTAAATCCAACGGATTCAAAGCCAACACTTCACTGGTCTGATTCTTTTTCCGGTAAACCTGAAACTTAAAATATTTTTCCGGAAATCCACCGAACAGCTCCCATGGGATTCCAAACATGACACGCCAACAGTTTTTTTCTACAGCGATTTTGCATGTATATTTCCATGATGGGATTTCTGTTTTTACCGCATCATTTTTTTCGGTAAAGTAATCATTTAAAATTGCTTTATCGCCACCGAAATAGGTCATTCCCTTTTCCGTCCTGGCTCCCGCCTGTTTCTCTGTGTCTGCACAAAATACTGCGTAGTCTCGCTCTCCAAAATTTCCGCTGCTCAATGCAATTTCTATCTTATCTTTGCGAAGCATCCATTCTGTTTTCAGCACATTTTCATCAGACGGACGGGAAACCCTTGCCTCTTTTTCATAGCAAATCAGATACAGATACAGATTTTTCTGATCCCACATCATCCGTAGATTTGTACTTGAAACGGTCTCTCTTCCGCCTGCACTGTAAAATGTGTCCATTAACACCGCATGTTCCCATTCATTTAAATTCACAGGAATGGAAGGTACTGCCGAAACCGGTGCACCAAGTTCAACTGCTGCAATACCAAACGACTGTTTTTTTCTAGTTGTAATCATACTTCACCTCCCGGCTGAAATTTTGCAGAGAATCCGATATTATCCTTTTATGGAACCGTCCGTAATGCCCTGCTGCATAAACTGTTTCTGAAAAATAACAAACAATACAATAATCGGAATAATAACAATAACACTGGCAGCAAACATCAGGCCATAGTTCGTCGTATACTGTCCACGGAACAGTTGCAGTGCAACGGAAAGTGTTCTCTTGTTTGTCGATTTTGTAAAGGTAAGAATATCAAATAGGTTCGACCAGTATCCATTAAACGCCAATACTGCCTGTGTTGCAATTGCCGGTTTACTTAACGGAATAATGCAATGTAACAAGGTCTGAAACCTGGTTGCACCATCAAGGTACATGGACTCTTCCAGCTCTTTCGGCACTGCTTCAAAAAAACCTCTATAGAAGAAGGTGTTTCCTGCCACACAAGTGCCTCCCCACAGCAGCCAAATTCCTTTATAGGTATCAATCAGTTTCAATCCGTTTAAAACAGTGTACTGGGAGATCATAGCCAGCTGTGCCGGAATCATCATTGTGAGCAACAGCAAGTTAAAAATAGGCTCCTTTCCTGGAAACTGGAATCGTGAGAAAGAATATGCCATCGTGATCGAAATTAACAGATTTACGATAAGGCCCACTACAGACACGTATAGTGTGTTGAAAAAGTACGTCTGAAAATGGTTTGCAGTCCACGCTTTTACATAGTTTTCCAGATAAAGTGGAAAATTCGGAAATAAAATTGGCTCGTTCGGCAAAACACCTTTTACCTTCATAAATGAAGTCGAAATCATTGACAAAAAAGGAAGAAGGCATATTGCTGTCAACGCTACTAAAATCACATGAATACAGATCTGACTAATTATTTTCTTTTTCTTCATTGCTGCTCTCCTCCTTAAAGATTTTCACCATAGCGAAGGAATTTCTTCAGTCCCATGGAAATAACAAATACAACAATACCCATGACAATACCACAAGCGGCCGCATACCCAAAATCGAAATAATTGAACGCCCTCCGGTAAATATAATCCATAACAACATCTGTTGTTCCGAGCGGATCTCCTTTTGTCAACAGGAACACCTGAATAAAGATATTCATTGCACCGTTAATCAGATTAATCAGTAGATAAAGCGTAGTTCCTCTTAATCCAGGAAGTGTAACGTGGAAGAATTTCTGAACCGCATTGGCTCCATCCATCGTTGCAGCTTCATACTGATCTGATGGGATTCCAAGAAGACCGGCGGTGTAAATGATCATAACCCAGCCATAGCCCTTCCAGATTGAGCAGATCCAGATAACAAAGTTTCCTGTCCATGTATTCTTCAACCATGCTACCGGCTCTTTTAAGATTCCGATGGTAGTCAGACAGTAGTTTACAAGACTTCCTTCATCCGGTTGGAAAATATAATCAATGATATTACAGAAAACAACCCAGTCACAAATAACTGCAATATATAAGAGTACTTTATATACATTTTTTCCTGTTTTCAGGTTATGAATCAAAACAGCAACGATCAGGCCAAGAACCAACTGTCCTGGCACAGTAACCAGAACTGCTAAAATATTATTTCGAAATGCAATCCAGAAAAAATAGGCATCAGATCCTTTTGTTGAAATATCTTTGAACATTTTAGCAAAATTACTTATTCCAACAAATGTATTTTCCGAACCTGGCATAATGCTATAATTTGTTAGTGCAATATAAATATTCTTAATTTGTGGATATAATACAAAGACAATAAATAAGGTCATTCCCACTGCAAGGAAGGGCAAAACGGCCAACCATTGTTTCAGACCTTTGGAAAATCTTTCTGATAAAGGTTTTTTCATAACAGATACCTTTCCGGGCTGCTTTTTATCGCCCTATAAACAATTTCCACAGGCAAGAAAGCCTGTGGAAATTTGTTTCATCTTTCTTGAATTATGATGCCTCACCTGCAAGCAATGCATCCAGTTCCGGAGCAATCTTATCGAGTGCGGACTGTGCCGTATCCTCATGAAGAACTGCGCTCTGGAATGCTGCAGAGAGTTTATCTGAAATTTTCTCCCATGCCGGAGATGGGGTACGGGATACAGCTCCCTCAAGCTGTTCAATATACGTACTCATATTCGGTACTGCTTGTACTTCTTCAGATTCGGCAATTGTTTTTACAGTCGGGATCAGATGTCCACCGCCTACAGCCTGTGCTGTCTGAGAGAATTCACTCATTAAGAACATTGCAAATACCCAGGATGCTTCTTTCTTATCGCTACTCTCAAACATAACCAGATCCTCGCCACCGTTAACGGTAAGAGATCCGGCTTTACCAGCCGGCAGAAGTCCTACTTCTACTTTTGCCAGATTTTCTTCATCATCATTTGTGAAGAACCATGGACCCTGATAACTAAACAGATAATTTCCATCGTAAAGACCATTTGCTGCATCCGGCTTTCCACCTGTGAAGCAAGGTCCAATAATTCCTTCATCATACCACTCAACGATAGTCTCCAGTGCCTTTACACTATCTTCACTGTTGACATAACCAGATGTTTTCGTATAGTCCTCATTGGTATAAACGCCGCCCAGAGAATGAAACAATGGAGCCATAGCCCAAGAGTTTGCCCCCTCGCATGCGATCAGATACTGATCTGAGCCAAGCTTGTCCTTCAATGCAACAACTTCATCGTAAGTTGTCGGAATACTGTCAATATTCAGTTCCTCCATCATGGTCTTACTGTAAACGCCTGACAGACAGTTTGTGTTCAATGGCAATCCATAATATTTTCCATTGTAATAATTAGTACTCAGCGGTCCTTCGTACAGATTATCTTTCAGATCTGCAAATCCTTCCAGATCATCAACTGCTGCAAGTGCTCCCATCTCAGCAAGTTCTGGAACCCAGATAATATCCATTCGCATCAGATCCGGGCCTGTTCCACTGGAAAGGCTGGTAATAATCTGTTGCATCAATCCATCGTATGGCATTCTTACAGCATCAACATGAATATTTGGATACTGTTTTTCAAACTCAGGAATAATGGTATCTACAAGAACCTCTTCCTCTGAATCACCATGTGTATGCCAATAGGTAATCGTTACATCGTCTCCATCGTACTGGATACCTGAACCAGAAGTATCTGAGCCCGTGTTGGATGTATCAGATGCGCTGGCACTGGCACTACCATTGTTAGAAGAACTCTTCGTATCCCCACTTTTGGAATTGCTTCCACATCCAAAAAGCACGGATGCTGCAAGGATTGCTGATAGTGAAACTGCTAATGTTTTTCTTTTCATCTCTTTTCCTCCTTTAGAAAAGTTCGTTTTTGTTATAATCTATTTTTATACTTTTTCTTATCTTTTCTCAAGACGCTTTCTTATCTAATCTATACAGTATTTTTACTTTATATCACTTTTTTATAGACTTTTTAACGAATTTCGATTAATATGTTATTGTGCAATCTTTATGGTATGTGATCATTTTTCCTTTTTTATTCATGGTTAATCTACAATTCAAAAGAGGGCAAAGCATATGGAAATTATCGAATATGAACCAATCAATTTGTATGACGGACGCTTTTGCAAGGTATTTCATTCTGACTGGATTCAGTTAGAAAAACCTAAAGATGTAAATTCAGCACCGCATTTTCACTGGCATAACAGTTTTGAATTTAACTGTTCTATTTCTGGAACACTGCGCTGTGAAATCGGCTCTACTATGACATATGCAAAAGATAATGATTTTCTTTTTGTGAACCCAAATGTTATTCATAAGTCACTTGAAGTTTCTGCCTCCTTTCTAGGATTTGCAGTGCTTGTTCCTGTCTCTATCATACAGCTTTTTTTTAACCCAGATAGTAAAAACTACCCTATTATAGAACAGGATGTTGTGAACAGACATCGGAAAGAAATCATAGAACTTCTTATGGATATCTACCGATATTCACGATCCGAAAAACCGGTTGATCTCCTTGGGATGAATGCCTGTGTTCTCCAAATTTTTCATATCCTTCTCTCTGAAAGCATGGCTGCTCCGACTTGTACTACCCCCCCCCGATCCAAATTAGAGGATTCGATTTCTTTTACCGAATATCTGGCAGCACATTATAGAGAACATATCACTCTGGAAAGTGTTTCCGAACATTTTGGCTTCAATCCGACCTATTTTTCCAGAATATTTGCCAAAAAAACAGGTCGCAATTTTAATGTCTATCTTTCTTCGCTCCGATTAGACCATGCGACCCATCTCCTTGAAACTACGACTTCTTCTATTCCTGATATTTCAGAAGAAAGTGGTTTTTCCAGTTCCCGCGCTTTTATTGAAATGTTTAAAAAAGTAAACGAACTCACGCCAAAACAATACAGGGACCAATGCAACGAGCACAAAAAAGTGCATCACTCCAATGACTGATTTTTTTCTTCTGACGTGCAGGCATGTGGTTCTTCTAATACTGCACCGACGTTTCTCCGTATCCTAGAGCGTGTCTGAAAAAGGCTTTTACGCTAGACGTTGATATGCCTAACGTCAAAACAGCTCAAGTGCATTTCTGCACCTGAGCTGTTTTTCTGCTTTTTCAACTATAATTGCATCATGCAAGCGGCCTTACGCTTCCTTCCGTAATTCCATTCTCATTAAACGCATCGACTCTCACATACACCGTTTCGCCATAAATCAAATCCTTTTCAAAATCTTTCATGTCTCTTTTCTCCTATGCTTGTATAATGTTCTCAGAAACAAGGTGGTCACTACTGTTTCCAATACTGATACGCAGTTTCATTCCGCTGCTGACGGTTTCCATGTTTTTGCCATAATATGAGAATTCTTCCTGGTCAATAAAGAAATCTACATCCTTCTTTTCTCCCGGATCCAGAAAGACTTTCTGAAAACGGACAAGCTCTTTCATCGGACGCACCACAGATGCATGTAATGTTTCGTAATAACACTGAACGACCTCTGCCCCCGCAATATTGCCTGTATTACTTACCTTACAATGTACATGCACTCTTTTGTCCTGTTCCATCCGAACTTCAACATCCGAAACATCAAACTCTGTATAGGATAATCCAAAACCAAATGGATATAATGGTGTATTGGGAATATCCATATATCTGCTGGTGAAACGGTTCTCCAGGTTATCTGCAGTAAGCACATGCCCGGTTTTTACATCCCAGTAGCTTATGGGCACCTGTCCCACACACCATGGGATACTCACAGCTAATTTGCCGGAAGGGTTTATTCTGCCATACACAAGATCTATGATTGCTTCAGCTCCCATAGTGCCGGGTCTCCATGCCATAATGACAGCCTTGGATCTTTCTGATATCCTCCACAGGTCCAATGGTCTTCCTGTAATTACCACAGTCACAATATTACTTGTACGTTCTGCTATTTTTTCAAATAACACCTGCTGTTCTTCCGGCAAAGTCAGGAATGCCCTGCTGGCAGCCTCTCCTGACTGGGACTCATGTTCCCCAAGTACACATACAACCGTATCTTCATGGGTTATCGTTTCCAGCCACTGCTCATCCCTTGGCTTGTCAGACACTTCCTGTTCCACCTGCCATATCTTACACTCTTCATCAGAAAGAATATTGCATCCTGTAATACATTCTGCTTCTATCTGCTTTTTTTGTAAAATATCTTCTATTGTTTCAACTGCCTCATGTTCTCCAAAAATCGACCAGCGGCTTAAGAATTCTCTTGACGCTGTATAAGGACCTGCCCAGATAACTTTCTTCTTCCTGCTTAATGGCAGCAGCTTTTCATTTTTCAAAAGGACACAGCTTTCGCCAGCCAGCTGATATGCTTTTTCCCGGTTATGCATAGTCAGTTTTCCACTCTTTCCAAGACCGGCAAACGGATTTTCAAAAAGCCCAAGCTGATTTTTCATCATCAGGACCCGGAATGCACTTTCATCAACAAACGCTTCCGGTATTTTTCCGCTTTCTACCAGTTTTCCCAGACACAGCATATAAGCAGGACTCATCATATCAATGTCTACACCGGCTTCTGAAGCCTGGATTGCTGCTTCTTCCATATTAGCTGCCACTCCCTGTTCTTCCAGCTGACCTATGGAGCCCCAATCTGAAATTACAGTTCCCTCAAATCCTTCCTTATCCCGCAGAAGCCCTTTAAGAAGTTCCTTATTTCCGCTTATCGGTTTACGGTCAATAGCATTAAAAGCTGTCATGACCATAGCAGGCTTTGCTTTTAATGCCATACGGAAAGGTTTTACATACTGTTCCAGAAATGTCCGCCGAGATATTTCAACATCATTATATTCCCTTCCTGCATTCACTGCCCCATACCCCGCAAAATGCTTCAGGCATGCCGCTATTCCAGTATCATCCTTCTGCTGATAGCCATCTACCATTGCTTTTCCCATGATCCCATTTACATATGGATCTTCTCCAAAGGATTCCATCATTCTTCCCCATCTGGGATCTCTTGAAACATCAATCATAGGAGAAAATGTTGCTCTGAGCCCTTCTGAAGATGCCTCCAAGGCAGCTATAGAAGCCGCCTCAGACACCAGTTCCGGATGAAATGAACACGCCTGCCCCAACGGAATCGGAAAAATCGTCCGACATCCATGGATAACATCTGCCATAAAGAGAAGCGGGATATGATGGGGATGCTGTTCCATATATCTGCTCTGGATATCATAAATTTTATCTTTACCGATCACTCCTAGCACTGAACCGGCATATTGAATGATCCATTCCGGTGGTAACTGTTCGCCAACAACACCGGTAAGCACTGCCTCTTTGTCAAAATATACACCGGTAAGCTGTACCATCTGTCCTATTTTTTCCTGCAAAGACATTTCTGAAAGCAATTGCTGCAATTTATCTATTTCCATGATTACTCCTTATGTTTGATCTGTCTATTTCTAATGTTCATTTCTCCAAAGAGCACCTGAGCTGTTTTTCTGCTTTTTCAATATAATTGTATCATACAAGCGGCCTTACGGTTCCTTCCGTAATTCCATTTTCATTAAACGCATCGACTCTCACATATACCGTTTCGCCTTCGACCAGCGCGCCAATATTCTGCTCCGGCATAAAGGTCATGCAGCTGTGATACAGCTTGTCCGGATCAAAACCCCAGAGGACGTTGTATCCGACGGCGTCTGTCTGCGGCTCAATGGTGATGCGCATATCCATGGTTCCGGTTCGTTCTGCCTGATACTGCGGTGCGAATGGTTTTTCGCCGTTGCCGAGTCCGAAGACACGAAAGCCGGAGATGCATAGATTCTGATTGTACGGTACTTCAAAAACAGTAAGTTTCAGATAGCGGATCTGTACACCCTCTTCTTTTACAACGAAATCGTGTGGCAGATTAGTTTCTGCGTCTGATTTGTCTGCCAGGACAAAATAGTTTGTTCCATCGGCGGATGCCTCAAGCAGCCATCTTGTTTTATGCTGACTCGGGTCGATATATCGTTCGCCCTGACGCTCGCCCGGCAGGGGTACATCGATTTTATCATCCGCAAAATTGATCTGTACGGCGCGGACATCTTTTACCTCACCAAGATCCATCGAAATCCACTCGCCCGGCTGATTTCCGGCGGCGCGCCACCAGGTCTGGATATTTTCATCTGCCGCAAACGACGGTTCTCTGCCTTCTTCAGAGGACGATGCACTCATTGCTTTCTGATAGCTTAAGAGATACCACTCCGGTTTTGCCCATGGATCTTCTTTTTCCTGCTCCACTGCCATCGGCCAGTCGCCGAACTGCTGATTGCAGAACAGGACACCATCTTCGTCAAAGCCTGCCCGCCAGATGCCAACACGACGCTCCATATCGTGGTTTTTGCTGATCTGCATTGTCGCGGTATGCCACCAGTTTCCATAGCGGTCTTCCATCGTCGAACCGTGGCCTGCACCGCGCAGGAATCCGCCCGGTTTATAGGAATATGGATTGTTCTTTGCCAGATGGAACGGGCCAAGCGGGGAATCACTCTCGTAAACACCGTCACCGTAAACGTTGTATTCCGTTCCCGGGCCGGCATACTGGAGATAATAGATTCCATTGTGCTTTGTCATCCATGCGCCCTCGATGAACGGTCTCTGGCTGAACATAATTTTGGCAAACCCGATCTGCTCCTCCGTCAGATGATCCGCATCTTTTCCCTGTACTTTCAGAAATTCTTTGAATTTTTCAACAGCTTCTTCTTCACTCAGCGGCATTTTGGAATGATTTTCTCCGACGCGCTCGTATCCGATTTTTTCCGGCTGACCGTAGATCAGTTCTTTTCTCTCGGTCTTTGGAACCATCGTCTCCGGTTCAAGCTCCACACCCCAGATCGGAGTCACGTTATTGCATCCCCAGTAAAAATAGAGCTTTCCGTCATCATCAAGAAACAGGTTCGGATCCCAGAAATCGAAGGTTCCCGGAATACGCTCAAACGGACCGTTTAAGATATCTTTCGTGCGGTAAAAATCGCAGATCGTGCCACGACGGGATGCGCTGAAATACACGTAATCGCCGACCACGCGCACATCCGGCGCATAGTCATACAGCGGCAGGCTGTCCGGCAGACGGTGGCTCTCCCAGTGAACCATATCCTCCGAAACCCAGACGCTCAAAGTCATGGATGCAAAAATATAATATTTTCCCTGAAATAAAATCATCGACGGATCGGCGGCCTCGCGGGAAATCTTGTCCTCGCCGCTTCTCATATCCTCGATAAACTGGTAACGGTAGTCCATGTTTAATGGATTGCAGTAATACTGTTTCTTCATGTTTCCTCTTTTCCGGATTGTGCGTAAAAACCCCTGCAACATGCTTTCGCACATCCTGTCTTTGTCTTATAAAAAAATTTTAGCATACTCCGGGATGAAAAAAAATGTTCTGATTTGACTTTTTACTTTTAGAAAACTGACTTTCACTTGATTTTGTATATGTTCCTTCACATGTTTTTCCTGTTCTTTCTCTCGTTCTTCATGCTTTTTGAACATACCCTTCTTTTTGCATCAAGTATTGGACAAATCTGTATTCCGATTTTACAATGGAAGTATCTTAGAAAAGCACGAAATCATGTACTCTGGGAGTACATCATCGCACAGGGAGATTTTTTCATGGAATACACAAAACTTGGAAATTCGGATTTAAAGGTATCGAGAATCTGTATGGGATGTATGGGATTTGGAAATGCAAAAAGCGGCATACATTCCTGGACACTGGACGAGGAGCATTCCCGCGCGATTTTAAAACGCGGTCTGGAACTTGGTGTAAACTTTTTTGATACCGCTGCCGGTTATCAGAGCGGCACCAGCGAGCAGTATCTGGGACGCGCGCTGAACGATTTTGCAAAACGTGATGAAGTCGTTGTCGCAACAAAATTTTTCCCGCGCAGCCCGCAGGAAATTGCAGACGGGGTGAGCGGAAAAGATCATATTTTAGGTCTTCTCGATCGCAGCCTTACGAATCTTGGCATGGACTATGTTGACCTTTATATCTGCCATATGTGGGACTATCACACACCGGTAGAAGAAATGATGGAGGCATTAAATTCAGCTGTCGTTGCAGGAAAGGTACGCGCCATCGGTATTTCTAACTGCTTCGCATGGCAGCTGGCAAAAGCAAATTATATTGCGGATAAGAACGGCTGGGCCAAATTTGTTTCGATTCAGGGACATTACAATCTGCTATTCCGCGAGGAGGAACGCGAGATGGTTCCGTTCTGCAAGGATCAGAATATTGCACTGACACCGTACAGCCCGCTGGCTTCCGGCCGCCTGGCAAAAAAACCGTCGGAGCTTTCCAAACGGCTGCAGGAAGATACGTACGCAAAAGGAAAGTATGATGCGACGAAAGAAAAAGACGCCATCATTATCGACCGCGTCGGTGAACTTGCAAAGAAGAAGGGGCTGACGAGAATCCAGATTTCGCTCGGATGGCTGCTCACAAAAGTAACTGCTCCGGTTGTCGGGGCGACAAAGGTATCGCATATTGAAGAGGGCGTCAAAGCCATCGGTGTACAGCTGACACCGGATGAGACTGCTTATCTCGAAGAGCCATATGTCCCGCATGCACTGGTCGGCGTAATGCGCGAGAACCCTTGATAAAAAGTAACTGCTCCGTATCTTCACCGTTATGAGTCAGGCGGATATTACGGATGCTTCACGAGAGAAACACAGACGAAGAAGACTTTATGCAGGAAGCAGAAAGCGCAGTTTCTTCTACCCTGGAGCCTTGTTCGATTCGATATTGTATTGCTCTGATGAAGGAATTGAAAATGGAGCTTCAAAAAACTGCATTTGCACAGATAAGCGATTGTGTGCTTGCCCTTTCTATACCGGAAATTATAACGCAGAAAAATGTACGGACCGCCATGGAAAAAGCAGGCTTTCATGTAATAAGGGTTATGACTGCGACAGATGCTTGTGCCCTTTCAAAAGCACAAGATATGAAACATGACCAGCAATTTGGGGTTCGTGTGATTTCAAATTGTAAAAAGCAAAATCTGCTGGCAGAATTTTCAGCATGGACAGATCAAACTAATATGCTGGAAGGATTGGAATATACCATCGGAGAGAATACTCCAGAAATGATTCCAAATATGACGTACTATTATCTAAGTGATACGAAATCGAGAGAAACACTGGGTCAGGAAACAATCGGATACGAGGATCTTTCCGTTGTGGCCGCGGATAGAACTGCAGCCCAGGGAGCCAGACTTACCAATCCTACCGCGAAGCCTATTACCATGCTTGTACTTTTCCCATGGACCGCCGGAATTGAAATTTCAACCATCCAATGGGGAAAGGAATGCATTCCATTAACCTGGCTTAACGAAGAACGACACATGATTCCCATGCGAACAGATGGTTTCGACATTTTGCTGGATTCCGGAATCAAAGGAAAAGGTCTGAACCTGTATCTGAAATCAAAGGATTCTAAAAGGAAAGTCAGAACCTAGAAAATGGAGGAGATCTGTCCTGAATTTCCAAAGGATGCAAGCCGGCTGAAAGCATGGATCGAGGTTGGAATGGAATGCGGCGATTTTACCCTGATACTGCAATCAGGAGAGAATCTTGCAAAGATAGATTTGAGTCAATTCACAGAAGAAAAGCCGAAACGCTTCCCGATAAATACCGTTTTCGTACCGGAACAGCTTCTCGCAAATGTACTTCAGGCCGGAAAAGAGTTTTGCCTGGGGGCGGAAAATCTGAACCCCACAACGAAGGCTTCTGCAATTGGAAAGAGAATCCAGATGATCGCCAGACAGACACAAGAAGTATTTGCAGACTGTCATGACGGAGATACAAATATCCGAGTCAGCACATGGATTGAAAAGCTGCTGGCTGTAAAAGACAATCTCGAATATGGAATTGTCAGTTCGGAACGAACGACGAATCGCTGGGCCTATATGGATGAAAAGCTTCTTATGATGGATTTCCGTACAGCTTTGGCGCAGAATTTATATCAGCTGAATGTCTTACCGATGGAAGCAAATGGTACAATATTTGATCCTCATATCCATGATGCAGTGCACATCGAAGAAACCGACCGGGTGGAAGAAGACAGAGTTGTCGAGGAAATACAGAAAGGCTACTTCTTCGGAGAAAAACTGTATCGACCGACAAAGGTTATTGTTTCTAAAAATTCCTGTCAAAAGTAATGCTCTGTCATATGTGTCTTGATATATACGAATCAATTTCTCAAACGCACAGATCATTAACCGATATATAAATTAAGGGTGAAGAGGAGCCTGTTTTTAAAGCTCCTCATCACCCTTGACAAACCCTAAAAGAATTTAACCGAATCAACCAAGTCCTGATAAGCGGTGAAGCAGCTATTCAGTTATGAGCAAGTAACGAAGCGGATTGCGAATATCCGCTTTAGCTTTACAGACTGTTCCACAGTACTCCGGAAAATCTGTTTCTTGCAACTCTCACTCCACAGGGCTGATTTTTTATGTCATTTCTGTATTTTTCCCTTCCATTTCTGTATTGTTTTTATGAAGACATGCTCTTTTTGCTTTTCATCTTCCTGTGCCTCATACTTAGATAATAAGGAATTAAGTTCCCTGTCCCATACCGAATAAAATCGAACGGTGTTTACTTCTTCCTGTATCGTTTTGATTTGTTTTTGATCTTGTCTCGAAAGACTCCGCATTCGTTTTTCTAGTTCCTTTTTGTAAATAGAAACCCCTTGCGGAAATCTTATATTGCTTGCCTCTCTTCTATCTTCTAACTCTATTCCTTTTCCTGATAAAACTTCTTCACTGTATAGCATTTGTAAAAAGGAGACTGCTTTTAAAGGTTGCTTTGTGTTCTTATTAATTCCTGCATAAAGTGTAACATTTGCAGTGAATCCGCCTTCCTGATTCGGCATTGCAAATACCGTATGAACTGTTTTTTCACCTCCAAGTTCTTCCAAATCATTTAGACTTACTACTCCTGTATCTTTTATTTTCCAGTTTAAAGCTAATGATCTTGTTTTTAATGCTACTGTTTCATCCAAAACTTTTTTTATCTGCTCTTCCGAATATAGAAGTGTTTTTTTCTTATAATCAACTACCTCACTAAATGTATCAAAAAATTGAACCCCACTTCTTTGCCCTACAATCTGTTGAATTGCTTTTTCTTTTTGTCTGGCTAATTCCAGCCAATTTCTTGATATTTCTGTATTTTCCGGTAAATCCTGTGTTGTAAATGCATATAGAAAATAATCGTATGTCATAGGAATCAGTATTTGTTCCTCATTAGCCATACCTGCAGACAAAATCTTCTCTTCTAAAATATCTATATCAAAATATTTCATGTATGGTTTCAACGAAAGAAAGGTTCCCTGATACATTTCTTTTTTGGGGTCCTCAAAAACAACTGCTCTTTGCTCACTCCAGGTCGGATTCGGCCCTTCTGCCAAAAATACATCCGGCCCTTCTCCTGTCGTAATTTCATTCTGGATCTCCTGTACTTTTTCTTCCGAAGCCTGTTGCCCTGATGGGATTACCATTAGTTCCACTCCATTATTTTTATATATTTTCTTCCAGGCTGCCACTATTTGAAGTACCGTTTTTTTATTTTCTTCATCAACACAAATTTTTAATGGCATTTCCGTTTTCTCAATTTCAATCTTGGCTTGTGTATCTGCATATACCGTTTCTGCATTTAAGCTCCCACTGACTAATGTGATGTTAATCAGAATCAAACCAAAAATTTCTTTCAACCTTTTTCCCATCATTATGCTACCCCCTATGTTTCTATATAGCACAAGGCTATTGCATGACTTCTGTTTTTTTACATATCATACAACAGCCTTGTGTTTTAACCATTAATTATCATATCCGTGACAAATTGTTCTTGTTTCTTTCACATTAGCAGTATTTCCTGCGTTACAATTTAAACATTTTGTAGTTTTTATTCCTGTTCTATACTGCTTCAAATCAGTTCCCCATGCGTGACCATGAGTACATGTAACTGTACCACTGCTTATCCAGCTTCCCCATACGGTTGACGATGTTATTCTTCCTCCACATCTCGGGCAAACTGCAGCATACGGCATAATTTCTTCATACGCAAAAATATTCTTACTTTCGATAACATCCGCTTTTGTTACATTGGCAGAAAATGTACTGGCCAACATTAAGGTCATTAGAAAAATGGAAATTTTTTTCTTTACCGCTTTCATACTTTTCTCCTTAAAAATTTATTATACCTGTCAACGTACGTTCTACATTTGTATAACAAAAAATACCATACTTCCTACTTTTTGTCAATCTTTTTTCTACATTTGTCTAATTAATCATTATACCCATGGCAGACTATTTTTTCTTGCCTGATCTTTATCTCAAAAAAATTTCCACATTCATTACACCTGATTTTTTCTACTCCATATCTGGCTTTCTGTAAGTCATCTCCCCATGCATATTGATGTGTACATACTACATTTTTTTCATTTTCCCATGCATTCCAAACCACTTCTCCTTGTACCGCAGCTTTGCATTTGGGACAATTTTCTATATGCGATGATGACCATATTTGTCGCGCTATTTGCATTTCCGAAAAACTCAAAATAATTATTCCAAAAAGAAAAACAGTGACGTATATTCGAAGTTTTTTTCTTGCTAAAAACACATTGTAAAATCGTTCTTTCAGTATCTCTGTTTCTGATACCATTGAAACAACTCCAGACAATTCTTTTTTCGTTTGTTTTGAAGCCACTTTTAAAATAACATTGCAATAATCTTTCCGTTGCGTCAGATTCATATGTTTTGTAACAGTCTCATCACAGACACATTCGATATCTATATTTGCCATTTTTTGCACCCACAGCATTGGGATACAAAACCAATAAACATCCCTTATAATTTGAAGAAACCTTTTATACCATAAATCGTGTTTTTTCTGATGTGTCAATTCATGTAAAAAAATCAAATACCATTCTTCATAGGAGTAATTTTCCGTTTCCAGCATTTCTTGTGGAATCAATACTTTTGTATTTCGTACACCAAACAACATAGGAGAATAAAAATCTTGATTTTCACAGACCCATATTTCTGTTTTTTTTATTTTACAAACTTCGCTTGCTTTTTTTAGAGCTTCTAATACGGAATTTTTTTGCATCTTTTTACATTCTGCAAATATTCTTTTTTTCCATATTCTATATTGTATTGCGTGAAACAAAAGACATAAAATCATCCCTGCAATCCATATATACAGCAAAAATTTTTCGCCTGACATCCACCTTCGAATTGAAACGTTTCCCATTTTCGTCATGATCGCGGTCTTTTGATTTTGTTCCCCGATATAATATGCCGGCATAGAAATCATAAAAGGATGTTGCCGAAATTTCTCTGTCACACTCCAAAATGGAAAGCACATTTTAAGTGTCAGAAGTATCCAGACTATCTTTCTCCAGTAATGACCGAGCCTTTTCCCCATTATTTTTTGTACAACATATGCCATAAATGCGACTATGCCTATTGAAAGATTCCACTTTATGATAAATGCCATCTGTAACTATATCCTCTACACCACTTTTTCTATTTTTGTCTGTCAATAAATTCCTGCAATTGCTTAACCTCTTTTGAGCTAAGTTTTTCTCCATCATACAGTGCCGATGCGAATTTTGCTAATGACCCTTGAAACATTTTATCTAACATGTTTTTTCCAACCGTGCCTATATAATTTTCTTTTTCTACTAATGGTACATAAAGATTTGATTTCCCGTTCCTCACTTTTTGAATAAATCCTTTTTTTTCCAAACGAGTAAGCAATGTTAAAATGGTACTCGGTGCAACATTTTTCTCTACATTCAACTTTTCTTCAACTTGAAATCGACTGACAGGTTCCTCATATTCCCATATAATCATCATAATTTCCTGTTCTGATTCTGGTAATTTTTTCATTTCTACTCTCCGCTTTTCTCTACTTTGATCAGATTATAGCATATTTTCCAGAAAATTGTTGCACTTTTTGGGACTGTTTTCCGCCTTCCGAAGCTAGTACATCGTTTTCGAAATAACTATACCACTCACTTGTCTGCAAATCTGATTGCACAGGCATAAAAGCCTCGGCGTAGCCCGCTACGCCTACATTTTTATACCTGCACACTCGAATCTGCATCCTGCGTGATTGGTATAGTTATTTACAAAACGATGTACTAGATTCTAGCATGATTCTTGATTTTTTCTTCCGTTTCGCATAGCTTTGAATGCACTTCAAAAGCACCGGCCAAATGGTCGGTGCTTAAATAATGGTTTCATCAAAAATGGTTCATCCTATACCACACATAAATATGCAAAATATCCTGCATAGCATAAAAGCATAACGACACCACACGTTTTCCGTAATTCCCTGTTCTTGTACGTCCCAATCCATAAAACCAGACCTGCCAGAATTGCGATTCCTGTGTCTACAATAAATTTAGTTTCAAATGGCACAGGACAGATCAGTGCGGCTGTTCCAATTACAAATAAAATGTTAAAAATATTGCTTCCGACAATATTTCCGATTGCAATTCCTGCATTCCCTCTTTTTGCTGCTGTCACAGATGTTACCAGCTCCGGAAGGGATGTTCCGAGAGCAACAATCGTCAGTCCGATAAAACGCTCACTCATTCCAAAGTATCGTGCAATCTCGGTTGCCCCGCTGACGGCAAAATCACTTCCTTTTACAACCAGGACGCCGCCTGCCACCATCAAAAGAAGACATTTCCAGACAGGATAATTTTTCGCTTCCTCTTCTTCCGGATTTTCCCCTTTTTTTGACATTACAAACAAATAGCCAAGATATACAAGAAACAGTACCCATAAGACTATGCCCTCGGCAAACGTTACTTTTCCTCCTGTCATTCCGCATATCATTAAAACTACCGTAACAAACATCATAAACGGTATTTCATAAAACAAGGTAGACCTTTGTATTGCCACATTTGTTATTAATGCCGTAAGTCCGAGAATAATAAAAATATTCAAAATATTGCTTCCAACCACATTTCCTATCGTAATTCCTGCGTTCTGCTGCATCGCTGCGGTAATACTTACAGCGGCCTCCGGCATACTCGTTCCCATTGCAACAATGGTAAGTCCGATAATCAGCTGGGGAATTCCAAACTTTCTTGCTATGCTTGCAGACCCTTCCACAAACCAGTCTGCTCCTTTTACCAGAAAAAGGAAACCCACTATCAAAATCCCTGCCTGTAACATCATACGTATCTTCCTCTCTTTCTTTTGCATTCTTTGCAGCAGGTGTTATAGGCATAAAAAAGAGACTCCTACTGCATCTACAGTAAAAGTCTCGCTATTTAATCACTTTCCGAGTTATTGAATATCAATAGCTGTACTGACGAAGAAGTGAACACGGTTGGCTAGCTACTCCCTTTTATTTTTCCAGTTTATCAAATCTCTTTCTTTTCGTCAATATTTTTGTTTCTCCTAGTTCCTTATTTCCAGATATTCTTATCTTCATTACACTTCTTTAGTATATCCAACTCCTCCTGATCATACGGAGTAAAATCTGCATGATACAAATCATGCATCCATACGGAAGTATCTACAGACGGATATTCTTTAATAAAATCCCATGCAATATGAAATTGTGTCTTTCCATTTACCAAACCGAAAAAATAACTTCCTATTTTTTCTCTTTTCCATAGCGGCAGGTGCGTCTGAATCAGACTTTGAAATGGGCGATGCATCCATTCTGTATTAATCAGCGGACGATTAAACTGTTTCAAAAACTTTACCATTCTTCGTGCATGCGTATAATCACCATAAAAATGAAATGTAATAATGTCCGAGAGTTCTATGTTTTCCCGATCCACCCCACCTCACCATGAAAACATGGGTTGTTTAGCCATTCATAATAGTTTCCCTTTACCTGCGCTCCCCACATTTCTATTGTCAATGGTTGCTTTACGTCTTCCTCCCTTAACCATCCTATTACTTTTTTAGCCATCGGAAGTGATTTTTCTCCTCTTCCTGAATTTCCCAGTTCATTCCAGATATTCCAAATGATAACCCTGTCATCCTGACCATAACGTTTTGCCAGTTCTCTTACATATTTCTCAATTTCAGGTGTCATCTCTTCATCATCTGTAATACTATAACCTACCGTGATCCCTGTCTGTGTTTCTTCGTCAAAAGAATTATCACTGGTTCCCCCCAAAAAAGCCCTCCACAGGTTCCGGTTGTGGTCCCGGAACTGGTTCTTTGTAAAATTGTTTTGCAACGGTACAATCATTGAATAAAACCGGCATGATTGTCATATGATAAAAATCCAGCAGTGAAATAAACTCCTCCAGATTTTTCATAAAACTATCGTGCTGCTGTCTCCATAATTCAAACGGCAAAAACAGGCGCACACTGTTTAATCCAAGTGAAGCCGCTAATGAAATTTCTTTTGCTGCCTCCTGAAACGCATTTTTATGATCATACTCCTGCAGCAGTGCATAAACGCCGCCTGCCGGTGTACTTGGCACAAAATTGAATCCGGAAATCCACTCATGTTCACGGAACCAACTCCATATCTCTTGTTCTGTCCACTTTCTGTTCATACTCCTGTTCCTCCACACTTCAAAATGATCGTCCTACGGTTTCAAACTTTCTGTTGCTCATTCCTTTACAGATCCCAAGGTGATTTCTGACACAAAGTATCTCTGCAAAAATGGATAAATGATTAAAATCGGAGCGGTAGAAATAACTATTTTGGATCCATTGAAGGTTCTTTATGACATTCTCCCTGCCAGCTGTTCTGTAGACAGTCCTGATTGAGACATATCGGAAATACAAATAACCAGTGACTAAATATAGGTCTGCAGTGGAAATTTTTCCGGCGTATCAATCAAAATCATTCCGTCAAAAAAGCTATTCCAGTGATTCACAATACAAAAAAGGGTAACTGCTGCAAGTGCCGGCTTCGACAACGGAATCAACATCTGTACAAGTTGTCGCGCTAATAACTGCACTCAAAGCCCTTTCCAAGATAAATTCAAAAAGAGAATTTCTATGAATTAAGGGAATTGCGCTTTCTTTGCGCATGATTTCAGTCATTTATACACAGTAAGCACAAAAACAATACTCTGCTACTTATTTTAAGCCGCATACCTCTTCAGCTCTTTCGCTACTTCATCCATATTTTTTTCTCCGTAAATAGTCAGCTTTGCCTTTTTACGAACTGCCATGCCAAGCACTCCTAAAATAGATTTCGCATCTACCATACAGTGTCCATAAGATAAATCTGCCTCGTACGGTACTTTCGACACAGTGGAAACAAAATTGATAGCATCTTCTGGTGTATTTAAATAAATGTTCATGTTTTTCATAGCACATCACTCCTTGCTTTTTCTTACTCTTATTTCCTTGTATTTCTTTTCTCTTTTTTAATATGCAATCATCGGAATTGAATCTGCTTTTTCTTCGCATGGCTCCTTCTGTCCGTCTGCGACTTCGTAGATTTCGCTGCTGCATAGCTTAATCTGTTCCATCATATCCGGGTATGGCTGTGAGCAGATGTCAAACAGGCCGATGTTATAGTTTTCTCCGTCAAAACGTCCCAGCACAAACTGATCATAGCACTGAAAATAATGACAGCCGACACCGTTTGGATGAGCCGCAGCTTTTTCACAGTAATGGCGGTAGGCAATTCCACGATCTCTCTGTGAAAGTACGCCTTCCAGACCAGTTGCCGGAAGTCCTGCGTCGAGCGCTCCAAAATGGAACTCTCCGATCATCACCGGCAGATCCACACCAAGGTCTACAATGTTCTGAATCGCGCTCGTCGGGTCAACCGCGTAGCAATTGATCGAAAAGACATCGAAATTCTCCCATCCTTCTACGAGATCCGGATCAGAAATCCAGGCCCAGCGCATACCGAGGATCATATGGTTTTGATCGACTGCTCTGCAGGCACGGGCCGGAATTTCCACATAGCGCCGCAGCATGTCTCTTGAAAATGCCCGCATATCTTCTTTTGCCGCATCAGACCGTTTGGAAATCTCTTTCTGCGGGCGGTACAGATCGGCGAAGCTTACAAAATCGGTGTTCCATGCCTTGTTTAAAGCATCGATGGACTGATATTTTTCTTCCATCCGCGCAATCAGCTTTTCTTTGCAGCTGGTGCGCGCCGGATTGTACAGAGTCTCATCTGCCAGTACCAGATTGTCAACGAATGCCCAGCTCGGCTCATTCCGCAGGAAATAACCGATCATCCACGGATCGTTGGCACGCGGTGCTAATTCCTGTGCATTTTTCTTTGCCGTCTCTTCGTATTCCTCATTGAACACATCCGGGAAATCACGGAAAATGTTCTGCTTTGTTGTTGGGAATTCCGGAAGTGATGTTACATAAGGAATTTCCGTTGTTCCGAACAGCTCATCGCTACTCCAGTTGCCAAGGGTATTCATTCCGTGGGCTTTCAGCTGTCCAACAATCATTGGTCGCCAGTTTTCTTTCCATTTTTCTCCCCAGACGCGGTACAGATTTGCTTTAGAATACGAAAAGCTCTTAAAATTCCGTCTTCTTCCGGGGATCACATGCTGGGATTGAAAAAACACTCCGTAGTCACTATCGTCTTCGGACGGCAGCCAGTCGAGATTTTTTTCCAGACCATCGATCCGACAGTCAATTTCAGGGCCGACACAGTCCGGACCAATGCTTAAGAATGCATAGCCAAGCGGATCAACCAGCCACCACTTGCCGTTGTCTTCTTTGATCCTTGAAAAGAAACCGGTTCCCTCCGTCAGTTTTTTGCGCGTCCAACCACCGTATTTTGACCAGTCCGCAAACGGGAACGGTTTTCCCTGTTCCGCAAGCTGGCAATTCATTTTCTCTTTTAATTCCTCTTCCGAATGAATTTTTTCTTTCCATTCTTTCCGCTTGTTCTGTCCGAAGGCATCTACCAGCTTTTCATCCGTCAGATTCACCTCCGGCGCTTCTTTTACGAAGTCCAGATCTGTCAACACAATCTTCTGATTATGAAACGCCTGCAAAGAAGAAAGTTCTACTCTGGTGATCTCTTCCTGCGCAATTCTTCGTCCGTGACACACAATTTTTAAATCGCCCGCCAGGTTTTCCGGGAACAGAACGTTGCCTTCAAACCATGTGCGGTCAATGCACATCTGTGTTTCCAACTTCGGCAGAATACCAAATCGGATGTTCATGACCGGCTCCGCCGGATCCTCTCCGTAAATGAGAAGATTCATGGAAACACTATGTTCCTCCAGTACTTTTACTTTAAATATAAAATATCGTTCTTTTCTGGAAAGGAACTCCGGGATCAAAATGCCGGCTCCCTCTTTGTCCAGCTCCAGCAGCGCACCTCTGTCGTTTGTCTCCAGAATTTTTGCGCCGTTTGTCAGTCTGTCTTTCCCAATACAAAAACTCATTTTTCCGTCCCTCTCTTTCCGGTTAATCTTCTATATCTGAATCACTTTTCACGCAGCCAGGCAGCAAGTGTTTTACTACTGCCTGAACTGTCATCGCTACATTGTTTTACCTTCATTTTAGAACCCGCGTACTTTTTTTCTACACCGAAATTTTAAGATTCTGTCCACTCTTTTAAGGTATTTAAAATTTTTCTCACATCTCCCATGTTACTGCTGCATTGCGGTCGCAGACAAGATTTTCTCCTTCTACTTTCAGTTCCGCCACCTGTACAACCGCTTTATTTCGATCGCGCTCCGTAAAACGTGCTTTCTCTTCGTCTGTAAAGTCGCCTTCATTTTCACCGGCATACGGATGACAGAAATAAAAGATAAACGCTCTTCCATCCTTCACGAGAACATCCGCGTGATGTCCCATTCCGGTGTCCATCGCTCTTGTGCCGGATTCCCGTAAAATATCCTCACACCGTGTCCAGTGCGTATAATCTTCCGATGTATAAACTGCAAGCCCGTTCCAGAAATCCGAAATCATCCAGATTTTTCCGCCGAGTTCAAACACATTCGGTCCTTCCTGACCGCAGTCCGCAACCTCTTCTCCAACTGCATCCCAATGATACAAATCGTAGCTGACTGCTGCGTATGTCCTGCTTTCCTTGTCCTCGTCCTTGTACCACATCTTGTATGTATGCGGTGCAATTTCATAAACGCAGGCATCAATCACGCGCTCGGAATCGAGATCAACCCGTCCTTCAAATCTCCAGTCCCAGAGGTTTGTCGAAGTATAATGCAGCATCCATCTCGGATACTCCCAATCGTTTGGAATGCCGGTGATGTAGGAGACATACATGTGATACAAACCCTCTGCCTCGATGATCTCCGGTGCCCAGAACGTATTGTGTCCCGGCTCAATATCAAGTCCCTCAAGTGTTCCGCGGTACAGCCATTTTGTGCCATCCCGGCTTGTTGCAACGCCAAGGGCTGTTCCATGCACCCAGGACACACCGATCGGAACATCCGTGGCACGGCGCTGGGTGTAAAGCAGGTACCACTGTTCTTCTTTTTCATTCCAGATGACCGTCGGATCGGTTGGGCAGTCGTAAATCGGATCCCGGAATAACGGGGATGGTAATGTGACTTTTTGTTTCTGCTCTGCTTTTATGTTCATTGTTTTGTTTCTCCCTTTCACGTTCAAAATTCCTTCTGATTTATGGATTTCCGGAAAACTGTCATCCAAACTCTTCTGTTTGTTTCTATTTTAAAAGTTTCACTCTCTTTTGGGTATGGAATATTTTCATCTGTTTTTGTCAATTTTTCAGCACCTATGGCAACGTTCCGCAAGTTCGCGTGCAGGCACGGACTTCGAATCGCTGACCGCCGAAAAAAAGAATCCCGCTGGCATACCACAGATACAGCGGCAACCAAGCGGGCTTTTCAAATGATCACAGACCAGTCGATCAGCCTTTTACGCTTCCGACCATCACACCTTTTTCGAAGAATTTCTGTGCAAACGGATACACAATAATCAGTGGCAATGCTGACAGAACCATGCAGGCAAGCTCAATGGTTTTGTAGTTTGCCGCAGAATTTGACATGGTTGTCAGGACACTCGATGCGCCGGCACTCATGGTCTCCCCAAGAGATGCTGCAGAAGCACTTGCCTTGGTAATCGAGAGCATATAATACGACAGTGTCTGAATATCTGCAGACTTTGTATAATACAACGTCTGGGTATAATCGTTCCATGTTCCGACTGCGGTAAAAATACCCAGTGCAGAAATAACCGGTTTGGACAATGGAAGAACCATTTTAAAGAAAATGGTATATTCTCCTGCTCCGTCAATTTTTGCCGATTCAATCGCACGGTAGGCATATCCTTCCCGATTTACATCCGATGAAATCAGGGTTTCGCTGCAGTTGCGGAAAAAACCGAATAATGCAGCTCTTTCATGTCTGGATTTCATCCCCTTCCTCTGACGGTCAGAAATCCTCCGGCAGAAAACGCATTCCGTGGTAAACGATTGGATTGGTAGAAATTCCATGCGCCCATGCAACCTGTCTTTCCTGTATTCCTACAGATATTTTCCTAAATCAGTTTCCTCACAATATTCCATCACCAGTTCCCCGTTTTCCACCTTCAGTGGATATGCCACATACCCCGATTCGAAGTAATTTTCCGCATTCCAGCGGTCTCCGATGTAGAGGAGCTGTCCGTTTAAGTTCAGCAGAAATGCTGCCTGGCTCTGGTAGGTAGTTTCGTCGCCAATTTTTTTCAACATGCCCCAGTCGCCTTCCATACTGTCTGCTACGGCGTATTTTCCCTGGTTCGGCGCCCAGCCGGTGCAGAAGGAGGTGATCATGTAGTATTTTTCTTCGCTTTTGATGACTGACGGTGCCTCGCGGTATTCGCCCTGCCATAGACGGTGGACGAGTTTTTCGACGTTTAAATAGTCCTCACTTAGGCGGTATACGTGGAGATCCGCGTTATCGCGTGCTGCGGAAATGAAGTACGCGGTGCCGTCCTCTTCCTGGAACAGTGTGCAGTCTCGCGACATATAGCCATATGGATTGAAGTGACCATGGTATACAAAATCTCCGTCCGGTGTGTCGCACTCTGCGATTCCGATGGCAGCGTCTGTGTAATCTTTTCCGTTTTCAAAATGTACCCATAATACAAATTTCTCCATCTTTTTGTTGTAGAGCACCTTCGGCCGCTCCAGATTTACTTTTCCGCCAGTCTCGCTTATAAGCTGCAGTTTCGTTCGCACGCGGTACGGCTCCATTTTCGATTCCGTCGTCAGAATGTGGTTCCGAAATTCCCAGTTCCGCAGGTCTTTCGAACGGTAGCAGCTCACATAATAATTCTCTCTCCGGTCCTCACCGTACCAGTAAAAATAGCCGCCGTATGAAAGCATCCATCCTCCGTGCGCGTGAATCGGGTTTCCATCAATATCATTCCATAAGGTTCCGTTTTTAAACATCTTATCTCTCCTTTTCTTTTGCATCTGTAAACTGGATATTTCTGCAGTTTTTCATACAAATCGTACCGTGAATTTTTCCGCCGCGAAAAACGAAATTCGATATTTCAGGTCCCACCGTTTCGAATTCGGTCAGCTCAACGGCATTGCAGGGAACCATATTTCTCTCCGTCGTACGGTAAAAAAATAAAGATATTTTTTCTTTCATTCTGTTATCCTCTGTGCGTCCGCCGGTACTCATTCGGCGTCACGCCATATTTTTCTTTAAAAATTTTTGAAAAATACTGGCTCTTCTGATATCCTACGCTTTCCATGATTTCATGTACCCATCGATCTGTTCCGCTGAGCAGTTCTGCCGCTTTTTCCATCTTCACATCCGTAATATACGCGGAAAGATTTTTCCCTGTCTCTTCTTTAAATGTTTTTGACAGATACGCCGGATGCAGATGCGCCACTTCTCCTAAAATTTCCAGTGAGAGATCTTCGCCCACATGCTCTGCGATATACTTTTTCACGGCCGAAATACCGTCGTCTGGAAAACTTTCTTCTTTTTCGAAAAATTTTTCCATCACATGTTCCAGTGATATCTGGAAATCCTTTTTCAGGATAGGCTTTACGAGGTATTCTGTCACTCCATAGCGGAGCGCCTGCTGAGCATATTCAAATTCACTGTAGCCGGACAGAATAATTGTTTTCGTCGGATAATTTTTCTCGTCAATATACTTCACCAGATCCAGCCCTGACACGCGCGGCATGCGGATATCTGTCACCAGAAGTTCCGGCTTTTTCTGCTCAATCAGATCGCGCGCAATAGAGCCGCCCGACGCCGTCAGTACTTCTTCGAAGCCATAGCTTTTCCAGTCCACCAGTTTTTTGAGATACTCGGTCATATAGGACTCATCGTCCACCAACAATACTTTCATAGGTAATTCCCCCATCTTTTTCTCTGTGCTCCGGAACCTTTTGTTTTTTTCTCCGCAAAAACTCCAGATTCTCACAGCCTCTTTACAGTCTTTCTTTCCCGTCAATCACAAAGGAAACGCACAATCCCTTCCAAATACTTCCTCCAAACTGCAGGCTGCTCTGTTCCCCATAATAATTGACAAGCCGCTGATTTACATTCCAGAGGCCGACACCCTCTTTTTCATCGCGGTTTTTCCTTGCCAGCCGTTCTTTCAGTGCCGCAATCTGTTCCTCTGTCAGTCCATTCCCGTCGTCTGATATTTCGAAACAAATTTCGTCTTTTACTTTTTGATACACCTTTACATAAATATGCTTTGCATTTTCCCGCTCCTCGATCGCATGCTCAATTGCATTTTCGATGATCGGCTGCAGAATCAGCGGTGGAATTTTACATGCAGCAAGTTCTGGATCGGATTCTATTTCATACTCGATGTTTTTTCGCATCGCCATGATTTCCAGATACGACCGCGCATAGTCAATTTCCTCCTGAATCGTCGTAATTGACTTTTTCCGTGTACAATAACGGTAATACTGCGACAGATGCACTGCCATCTCTGTCACGGCATCGGGATTGTCCGCCGCGGTGACAATGAAGGAAAGGCTGTTGTACAGAAAATGCGGGTTGATCTGAAGCTGCAACTGCCGCATTTCTGCTTCGTTTCGAAGTTCCTGTTCTTTTACCGTTGCCTCCAGCAATTCATGCGTGCGGCGCACCATATGGTTAAATTGACGAAATACATAGGCGAATTCATTTTTCGGCATTTTGTAAATCTGCACGGTCAAATCTCCCACTTCCACCTGTTTCAGTTTTTCAGTCAGCAGATTCATCTGCATCAAAATATTTTTTACAAACAGAGAAATGTAAATCATTCCAAAAATCAGAATTGCCCCGAGCATAATGCCTGAGATCGTCATAATATTCCGCACCTGCCGCATCATCTGCCTTGTCGGATAATAGGAAACCAGCTGCATTCCATTTTTTGTTTCATCTGAACGCACAATCTGATATTTCTGTTTTCCCACACGCACCTCGCAGACTTTTTCATTACTCTGTCGTATGATTCCTGCAATATTCTGCTCCACAGATTTCTGCGAAAGCACATTGATTTCTCCACCAAACATTAAAATACTGCCTCCCTGGTCCATTCCCGCAGCCATCTCCTTGATTTCATACAGAAAATCCTGATCCATTCGGAGCACCAGCCAGACCTCCTGATCTTCTCCCCTCCATTCCACAGTTCGTCTTCGCATATAAAAAATTTCCTGTTTATTGGCTGATTTCCACTGACTTTCCTTATTGTTTTCCCAGAAAGAATCCTCAAAATATCCCTGCCGCAGCGTGCTGATCTCCCGCCCGGATTTCGGCCAGTACAGCGTCATACCACTCATTCCGACCGTTCTTCCCTGACGTTCCTGAAAAAAGCTTTTCATTTTATTAATTTGCTGTACATATTCATAAACATCGTTGTTTTCAATTGCCGCATAGAGATTCTGCATATTTTCTCCATATAAAATACCATCTGCTTCAATTTCAATCTCTTTCCCCTTTTGTTCCAGAAGCGTTGCTGCATATTTTGTCTGAAGCTGTGCCGTCTGAATCAAAGATGCTTTCAAATTTGCCGTGCTCTGCCAGGACAGAAGCAGAAAGCTGGCAAGAATGATCAACAGAAAAACGGTAAAAATTCCAAAAATTGAACGTACTCTTTTCATATGCTTCCCCTCTCATTTTCTGCCCCTATTTTATCAAATTTTTCTGCTGACGCAAACCATTGTGAGATGCAAAGGCAGGGAATCGCCATGTTTTGACAACTCCCTGCTTTTTATTTTTGACTTTTCGGATCTTTTCGATCAGGCAGCTCTTATTTTACCGACTGATACCACTCATTAACCTCTTTTGTGATATCATCGCCGCCCTGTGCTTTCCAGTCTTCTACAAACTGATCAAATGCAGACGGATCTTCTTTTCCATAGATAATGTTTGTGTAAACCTGTTTCTCCATGGTCTGGAGCTGCTCCCATTTTTTCTTCATAGTATCGGTCGGAGCCGCATTGAACAGACTGGTCAGAAGTTCATCCTGATGCTCTGCTGCAATAACATAACCTTCTGCCATCGCCGGTGCGCTCTCAAAATACGATAATGCCGTTCTCTCAGCACCTGTTGTCGGTTCTTCCCCTGCCTGAAGCTTCAGATACATTTCTACGCTTTCACCAGGTGAATTTTTCAGTACAGTAGATTTTCCAGGCATAAATGGATCTGTCACCGGCGGATCAAATTTGGTTGTATCATACACAACTTCACCGTCTACAATATCGTAATCATAACCTTCCAGATAGCCATTCACAAAATCTCCTGTGCCGAATACAGCGTCATACAACCAATCATAATAAGTAAAGAAGGCTTCCATGTTGTTAAAATTTTTGTTGAACATCAGCCAGCCATCGTGGATCTGTCCCATCTGATAAGTCGGCTCACCATTCTCCTGCAGAATATTCGGATATCCTTTTACAACCGCATTTGGATCAGCAGAAGTAACATCTGCAACAGAGTTAATTGTCCACGGTCTTCCAACAAAGATACCTGCTTTTCCTTCGGTAAACTGTGTCATGGCATCCCACGCACCCGTTGCTGCAGCTTCCTGGAAAATCCAGCCATTTTTATGCCATTCGGCCATACGGGTCAGTGCTTCTTTATTTTCCTCGTTGATGGAGCCATACTGCAAATTTCCATCTTCATCTTCCTGCCATACGCCCGGAATGAATTTCCCGGAATACGCAGAGAACACGTTGACCGGATCAGAAACCCATCCGGTATTGTAAATATCATTTCCGGAATAGGTGAATCCATACGTATCATCTTTGCCGTTTCCATCTGGGTCGTCTTCTGTAAACGCCTTGATGACAGCTTCAAACTCGTCCAGATTGGTCGGTGCCTGAAGCCCCAGATTGTCCAGCCAGTCCTGACGGATGACCATGATTTCTTCTGCATCCATGCACGGTGTGCAGGCAATTCCATACGTTTTTCCATCCTTCGTAACCGGATAGAAGGTTTCCGGATATTTATCATAGATCTCTTTCAGACGATCCGGCATATATTTTTCGATATCGTCATCAATTGCTTTGACCTGTCCGGATTCAATCATATCGGAAATCATCTGTGTTCCATAAACAGGAAATATATCGGGAAGTTTTTCAGAACCTGTCAGTGCCAGACGCAGCTTGGTGTCATAGTTGCTGGCATCTCCGCCGAGAAGCGTTGTTTCCATCTTTAATCCCAGTTTTTCCTCGGTCAGACGCGTCATCGGGTTATTGTTGATGTCCTCTCCATCACCATATCTTCCTGTGTTCTCGTCCAGCTGTTTTGCAATGGTAATTGTCAGTGTCGGCTCGTACTTTCCATCTGCATTTTTCGTTGCGGTTTCCTGCTGCGCAGATCCACCATCCTTGCCGCACCCACTCATCAACATCATTGCTGCCATTGCCGCTGATAAGATTACTGTACTCTGTTTTCTTTTCATGCCTCTTTTCCTCCATCATTTATTTTATAATGTTACAGCACGTTTTTCAAACCGGATTTTTTCAGAAAAATCTCTCTCATAAAATTATTCTTTGACTGCTCCCATAACGATACCTTTTACGAAGTATTTCTGCAGGAACGGGTAAACCAGAAGAATCGGAAGCGCTCCGATAAATACCTGTGCCGCTTTAATGGTACGTTCCGACATAGCCAGCGCAGATGCCGGATCCAGCGACAGATCCTGATTGTTTCCCTGCACAACGATCACCTGCAGGAAGGATGCCAGCGGATAGTTTTTCGTATCGGACATGTAAAGGATTCCGGTGAACCACTCGTTCCAGTAACCAACCATGATGAACAGTGCTACGGTTGCGAGACCTGCTTTGGAGAGCGGAAGGTAAATCTTTCGAAGTACGGTAAAGAAGCTCGCTCCGTCGATCAGTGCCGCCTCTTCGAGGGATTTCGGAATCGACTTGAAGAAGTTCATGATCAGAATCAGGTTGTAGCATCCGAACGCTCCCGGAAGAATGTAAACCAGGAAGTTGTTTTTCAGTCCTAAAGAAACATTGACCATGTAGCTTGGGATCAAACCGCCGCCGAACAGCATCGTGAATACGAAGAACCACATGAGCGGTGTTCTGCCGCGGAATTCTTTGGAAAGTGCATAGCCTGCTGTCGTGATGACGAACATGCTGAGCAGTGTTCCAAATGAGGTTCGGAGGAATGCAATGATCATGGACCGGATGAAGTTATTGTTGTTAAAAGTTTTTACATAGGCCAGCGGTGTGAAATCGATGGGCCAGAAGGTAACGGCTCCGCTGTTTGCAGCACTCTTTCCGCTGAAAGAGATTGCCAGCAGGTTCCAGAGCGGAAGGATGCAAAGCAGTGCCATGGTTACCAGAAAAATCGTATTGCAGACAACGAATACTTTTCTGCTTGTCGATGTATGACGCATGTTTATGTCCTCCCTCTTAGAAAATTCGATATCCCGCTACCTTATAGGCGATGCGGTAAGAAGCAACAGTAAGCAGCAGACTGATTCCCGATTTGAACAGGCCGACGGCGGTACCAAAGCTGTACTGTCCATTGATCAGTGACTGACGGTAAACGTAGGTGTCGATGATATCACCGGTGCTGTAAGTCAGTGGGGAATACAGGTTGAAGATCTGGTCGAACCCGGCATTCAGGACGTTTCCAAGGCTTAACGTTGCCATGACGATGATCATCGGCATGATGCCCGGAAGTGTAATGTGCCATGTCTGTTTCCAGCGGTTAGCGCCGTCCATCTCGGCTGCCTCGTAGAGGCTCTGGTCAATGTTGGAGATGGCTGCCAGATAAACGATCATTCCAAATCCGAAGCCCTTCCACAGGTCGGACGCAACGACGATCTGTCGGAACATGCCCGCCTCGCCGAGGAAGAAAATCGGATCAATACCGAATTTCTGAAGTACCATGTTGACGATACCGTCGGTTCCGAGGATATCGCGGAGCATTCCGGCTACAGTAACCCAGGAAAGGAAATGCGGCAGGTAAACCAGCGTCTGGATTCCTTTTTTCAGTCCTATGTTATGTACTTCATTCAGAAGCAGTGCCATGATAATCGGAACAATCAGTCCCAGAATAATTTTGCTGACAGCGATGATCAGCGTATTGATGATCGCCTGATACGATTCTTTGAATTCGAAGATCTGTCGGAAGTTATCCATTCCTACAAACTGTGAACCGGTGATGCCAAGCCACGGCTTGTAATCCTGGAATGCCATCACCAGACCGCCCATCGGCACATAGCAAAAAATAATTGCCAGCACGAACGATGGTAAAATCAGTACATACAGCGGCCAGTTATGCTGAACTTCCTGCTTCCAGGTTCTCTTCTGCTTCAACGCCGTTCCTTTTCCTGCTTTTTTCATTACAGCTCTCCCTCTCTTTCTTTCCTATTCCGAATCAGGAGTTCCGCAAAAAACATTTCGCTGCCATATCTGATTCTCAATAGTTCCGTGAATTTGTTTCTTTTTCTTTGTGGTTTTATTATATCTCCGTCATAGTGCCGAAAAACACACCACAAAATTAAGGTTGTGACCACTGGATTAATGTGTTTTGGGATATTATTAAAAATAACGCATGAAATTTTCTACTCCAAATCGCAAAAATTTCATACGCTATTTTAAAATTTTTTCTTATTTTCAAGTGTCTGTTTTCTGCTTTTTCAAATTCTTTAATCGTCGTTCTCTGTCACATACAATCCATGGTATCTTCCTTCATATGAAGCTGCGCCCAGTGCTCCGGTTCTTCCTTATCCTTGATAAAAACGCTCCTGTATTCTACCGATGGAAAATCTGTCCGCACATCCGATTCTTTCCGGCAAAGTTCTTCTTTTTCTTTTATCGGCACATCTGCTCAGTAATACCATGGGGAAACGCCTGCGAAGCGGCAGAAATCATAGATTACATAAATAGTTCCGCGCCGGTTTCTTCTTTTAAAACTGCCTTGGCCTGTAATATCTTCTGCAAATCATCCGCCAGATTCCGTGCTGCAATCTGAACCTTCAAAAAACCTCCAAACTGAATCACTCTGTATGATTTCAGTTTGAAGGTTCTGGTCATTCTTTATTCCAGGTTCATGCATAATCCCCAATCCTGGTCATTGGCATACGGATCGGCAAAATCGGTTTTCTGTCCGTTGACGGAATACGGATACAGGTACGCACAGGTCGCTGTTCCATCCTCAAAGAACATGGACAGCACGCCGCGCAGGGAATGCTCACCGCGGATATTATATTCTTCGTTTCCGGTCAGGCGAGCGTAACGCTTGAAGGTTCGACCGTTTTCTGCACTCCAGTAGTGCGGGAAGGTGTCTCCGAAGACTCTGCGTTTTCCGAACCAGTAGCCGTCCCAATGGCGGATTGCAATTTCATGCAGATGGTAGTCCGGCTGCTGGCCGTCGAAGAGTTCGAGGACGGCGATCTGCTGCTCGGCTCCGCGCAGGTATTTTTCTTCCCCGGTCACCTCGTAAACCTGAAGAATGACTTCGGCCGCCGGCTGTATGATCGATTGCTCGTAATTTACCTCCGAAGCCGGATAAGCCGTTCCGATCTCAATCAGTTGGTCGGCATGACGTCGGAACAGATCTTTTACTGTTTTCAGATCCTCCTGTTCTCCTGCTTTTTTCAGCTCTTGACAGAGCATCACAATCGGCATTTCAATCGGATAAAAACGGAATCCATCCTGTTCATAAAATTTTTCTGTGATACGAACTGCTGTCTTCAGATTTTCTTTTTCTCCCCACAGCTTCCAGCATTCAAGAAAGAATGTCACTGCCCATGGGTAGTTGTAAAGCCGGAAATAGCTGTTGTCCTTTCCGGAACAGTTGCAAACAAGACCTGTTGCTGCATTTACCAGCTCGCGAAGATAGAATGCATGGTACTCACGAAGACTCTGCTCCGCTTTTTCCCGGTCTTTTAAAAGATTCTGCTGCAGTGCCCGTGCAATCAGCACACCCATACCGGTACGCTCCCGTCCGGCATTGAAATCGTTTTCCGGCGTGCAGACGAGAATTTTTTCTTCGTTATCATACGGCAGATAGGCACCCTGCAGTTCTTTGATCTTTCCATGATACTGCTGGTGATCGACGATAAACGCACACCGTTTTGCCGCCAGTGTTTCCGGCCGCTCCTGCACGAGAAGACGGCAGGTGGTTTTCACCTCGTCGGCACAGATCGAAAGTACATACTCCCCTGTTTTTTCATTTTCAAACAGATATTCATAAACACCATTTTCCGTCTTTTCCAGCGATGTTCCGTTTACCGTCACTTTTTCCGCCGGAAATACCGGTTCAATGGTTACCTTACTCGTCTCTCCCGGATAAATCACATACTGCTCCGCATCCACCAGAATCACCTGGGAAAATGCTCTTAATTTCTCCCGGAAATCTTCGCGTCCCTGATGCGGAAATACTTTCCACTCCAGCGTCATCGTGTCTCCCGGCGCAAATTCCTGTGCGGACGGGTGCAGCCAGAAGCAGCCTCTGTCATTGCTCTGCAGTTTCAGATCGCGCTCAATACTGTAAGCAGAAAGACTGCCTTTTGTGAGTACCATTCCCAGATGCGGAGCCGCACCGCCCATGCGGAGTGCCATGATATAACTGGTATTTTCCCCGCAGAAAATATGTGCATGGCACCGGTAATCCCGGCAGGTCACACTGTCCGTGTAGCGATCCTGCAACGGAAATGAAACCCCAATACTTCCGGCATTTGTAAAATACGGATGCGCACCGTTGTAAGAAACCACAATCTTCGTTGTCAGCACATCTCCGTCTTTCTCATTCTGCACCTCAGCCGAAAACTCCGGCGGGCATTTCACCTCGGCGTATGGGAAATCCTCCCGCAGCCAGTTCATCTGTTTTGGATCTTTGGAAAATACAATTTCTTTCACGTTCCCAACTCTCATTTTTTATTTCCCCTTTCGTTTTTTTGATCCCGCTTTTTGAACTCCATGTAAAATTTATTTGCTGCTTTGATCATACTATATCTACATGCTCTTTTCTATATCTCTTTTTCCGTTTTACTTTATTTTTTCTTTCTTGCCGATAGTATTTTTTCTCAATTTTTGTTATACTGAAAATGTATGCGTATCAAACTCCGGCATTGCTCTTTCAAGCTGCCGACACATACATAAACTTCATAAAAGGGGGTATCTTTTTCATGGATACGTATGTCATTTTAAAAGACCTGGCAATCATTATCGTATTCGCAAAATTGTTTGGTATTCTTGCCAGAAAATGCAAGGCTCCGCAGGTTGTGGGCGAGCTGATTGCCGGTATTGTCCTTGGACCCAGTGTGCTGGGACTTGTTCAGCAGTCTGACTTTCTCGCACAGATGGCTGAGATCGGTGTCATTTTGCTGATGTTCTCCGCAGGTCTTGGCACCAGCCTGAAGGATCTGCTCCGCACCGGAGTGAAATCCCTGCTGATCGCCTGTGCCGGTGTTTTTGTTCCTCTCGTTCTTGGAGCCATCTTATACATGAGCTTTTATGGCTTCTCTGCTGTCGGAACGGAAGAATTTTACCACGCTGTTTTTATCGGTGTTATTCTGACTGCGACATCGGTCAGCATCACCGTACAGGCCTTGAAAGAACTCGGCAAGCTGAAAACAGAGGTTGGAACAACCATCTTAAATGCAGCCATCATCGACGATGTCATTGGTATCATTGTGCTGACTGTTGTCATCGGTTTTAAAGATCCGACATCCAATCCGCTGAAAGTAGCAGCCTCCACCATTCTGTTTTTTGCCCTTGCGATTGTGCTCGGTTTTCTCTGCTTTAAGCTGTTCAACCGCATGAACTCCGTATTTCCGCACACCCGCCGTCTTCCGATTCTGGGTCTTGCGCTCTGCTTCGGACTGTCCTACATTTCCGAAAAATATTTCGGCATCGCCGATATTACCGGTGCATACGTTGCGGGCGTTATCCTGTGTTCCCTCGATTCTTCCGATTACATCGAAGAAAAAATGGATATCAGCTCCTATATGATTTTCGGACCGATTTTCTTTGCAAGTATCGGACTCAAAACAACGCTCAGCGGCATGAACGAGAAATTCGTACTCTTTGCCATCTGTTTCGTCATCGTCGGCCTTGCCGCAAAAATCATCGGCTGTGGCCTGATGTCAAAGGGATGCGGCTTTACCTGGGGCGACAGCCTGAAAATCGGTGTCGGTATGATGACCCGTGGTGAAGTCTGTCTGATCGTTGCGCAAAAGGGTCTGAATGCAGGCTTTTTATCCGGCGATTTCTTCAGTGCTGTGATTCTGCTGATTCTCTTCTCGAGTATTGCAACACCGATTATGCTGAAAATCTTATACGCGAAAATGCCGACGGCAAAAGATTCTGCAAAGGCATCCTGACTTTCCTTTTACCAAAACAGGGCGCTGTGCCATTTCCTGCACAGCGCCCTGTTTTTTTCATATCAACCGGTAAGTTCTGATTTTTTCTACCACAGAATCTTCTCTGCCTCAGCTCCATCCGCAAACGGTCCCGGCATTGCTGCCACGCCGCGGTGCTCGCCAAGATAGTCCTGATCGAAGATAATCGTGCTTCCGTCCGGATCTTCGAATCTCTGCTCCGGCTCGAAGGCGTATCCTAAAATATCACTGTTGATAATTCCCGTCCGGAAATCCTTCAGGAACTCATACACGTTCGTCTTGATGGAATAGTGGCCGTCTTTTTCCACAAGTTCCACCTTAACCTGGTTCTCGTTATCCACAAGATTCTCTTTTTCATTCACACACGCCTTTGCTCCGTTAAAGTAAGCGTTTCCGTTTACCCAAACCGGCAGATGACATTTATTGTGATACGGCTCCAGCTTGCTCATGTCGGCCGGTTTGTCCAGCTCAAAGTGGCTGATCCACTCGTCATAGGTCGGATACTCGTCGAACACATGCGTTCCGACCTCCTGGTTATCCTCCATCTTGAAGCCCATGTCCTCAACCGTTTCTGTTTCCTCAACCGGGTAATTCTGGATAAAGATGTTGTTGTAGAACCGGTCATCGCCATGCAGGAATGTCATGAATCCGGCAACCTCGGTACGGTGACGGATGTGATACGGCGTGTAACGGTCTCCTGTTCCGCCGCCAACTGCAGTTAATGAGCCAAGCATCAGATTGTGTACGCAGGCAATACCATCGGTCGCCATACGAACGCTGACCGGTGAGAGCATAATATTGTTATCGATCAGTGTCGGACCATGGCCAACCTCGATGAAAATATCCTGACTCATCATTGCGCCCTCTGCCTTTGGTGTTCCCTCCGGCGGGCAGTTGTCGTGCAGCAGGTTCTGGGTCAGGCGTGTTCCCTGTGCCTCCCAGTCACACCAGATGCCCATCGTACAATGATGAATGTGATTTCTTCTCATCACAACATCGATCGCTGCATGCATCTTGATACCGGAAATCTCGGCTCCGCCAAGCTGCTGCATATTGTTGATGTTGTGAATGTGGTTGTCCTCAATGATACTGAACACACCGCCCATCCGTCCGACAATACCGGTCTGCTCACAGTGATGGATGTGGCAGCGGCGGATGATATGGCTTCCGATGTTCTCCTTCGTCCATCCATGATACTGGCCGCGGCAGACAGCATCACGCTCCATCTGGGTCGGGCTTTTTACGTGTTTTCTGGTAAAGTAATGGTCGTTCTCCGGATCGTAATATTTTCCGAGCGAAATACCGCAGCACTTGCTGTTGCTGACCTCACAGTCCTCAATAATCCATCCCTTCGACCAGTGCGGGCCGATCATACCGTCCTGATAAGCAGCCGGCGGCGCCCATGTCGTTGCTGCCTTGCTGACATCAAATCCACTGAACGTAATGTAATTTACGCCTGTTTTCGACGGCATAAAGCAGTTCCGGCGCACGTTGATTTCTACTTTTTCCTCCGTCGGGTTTTTACCCTGGAAGTTTGCGTAGATGACCGTCTGATTTTTCTCTTTGTCCTGCTCGGTATACCATTTGTAAACCGACCACTCCGGCTCCCAGGACGGCGCATAAACCTCGCCTTTGATACACTCCTCGAGCGTCTCTGCCTCGTATAACTGGCGGTCATTCAGATAAACCGCGCCGGTATGGCGTACCACCGGTGCAAAATACCAGTCACCGCCGACCATTGTCGTGTATGGGTTATAATTGCCAAAAACTCCGTTGTCTACACGGCATACCCACACATTATCTTTGTAATGCTCCCAGTCATTCATCGTTTCCGCACCGGTGATCTTTGCGCCGAGCGGCTTCTCACTCTTATAGACGATTCTCGCATCCTCGGTTCCGCCGTTGACCGGATCGACATATTCATGGTAGATACCAGGTGCAACCAGAACTTCATCTCCTGCCTTTGCAATTTTTGCCGCATCGTTGATGAACTTGAACGGCATCTCTTTTGTTCCGTTTCCATTCTTCGGAGCGGAATTATTGACATAGTAAATCATTTCTCTATACTCCTTTTTGTTATAGTAAAACCCGAAAACCCTGCAAAAAAGGCTGTGACGCAATCATTCACTCTCTGCGGCGCTGAATTTTTTACGCTATTTTTTTGCGGGTCTATAGAATTTCTTTATGATAATGCTTCTTCCGCAGCCTCTTTTGATGCAAACGGGCCCGGCAGCGGATGAATGCCCTGACGGTTTCCGAAGTAGTCATATCGGAACACGATCGGCGTTCCATCCGGATTCTCATATTTCTGTTCCGGCTCAAATGCCATGCCAAGCGTCTCCGTTGAGATCACTGCACAGGCATTCTGCGGCAGATAATCGTAAACATTGGTCTCCAGTTTCCATTTTCCGTTCTCTTCTTTTACACCGATGGTGATTTCATGCTCGGTATCCACTACAGCGTCCTGTTCCTGCTCCGCCGGCTTCGCCCCATTGAAGTAAACGTTTCCGCCAAGCCATACCGGCAGCTTCTCGTAATACAGATCCGGCGACTTTCCGGAGCCCATTCCGCAGTAGCCCTCAAATCTTGCCACGTACTCCTCCAGCGTCGGATATCCGCTGTACGGTGCGGTTCCTGCTGTCAGATTTCCGTCATCCCACTCATTATCTCCGGTCAGTTTACGGATTTCTTCCATTCCCGCACGAACCGGCTTCTGGATGAAGATATTATTGTAGAACCGGCAGTCACCGTGAAGAACCGTCATAAATCCGTTGATCTCTGTGCGATGCGGCACATGGTACGGTGTGTAGCGCGGCGACGGCAGCTTGTCGGAGCCATTGTTGACACCTCGGCCGACAGCAGTAAACGATCCCGCGATCAGGTTATGTACTACCGCAACACCCTGTGTTGCCAGCTTCATCGCGCGGTCCGAAAGCAGTACGTTATTGTCCACCAGCGTTGGTCCGTGGGAAATTTCAATAAAGATATCCTCGCCGATGCCGTCCATCCCCTCCGGATTTGCATTCTCCTCGTTCGGCAGCGTATTGTCATGGAACAGGTTCTGCGTAACACGTGTGCCCTGTGCCTGCCAGTCAAGCCAGAGGCCTCTCGTACAGTGATGGAAATGGTTTCTTCGAATGATCACATCGATCGCCGCATGCATCTTGATGCCGCCGATCTCCGCACCCGCAAGGTTCTGTTTGTTGTTGATATGGTGAATATGATTGTCCTCAATGATCGAGAACACACCACCTAAGTGGCCTACAATACCCGTCTGTCCACAGTCGTGGATGTTGCACCGGCGGATGATGTGGCTTCCGATGTTTTCCTTTGTCCATCCCTCTCGCTGCGCCTGGCAGATACAGTCACGCTCCGTCTGTGTACCATCTTTGAATTTCCATTTGAGCCATTTATTGTCATTGTTCGGCTGTCTGTATTTTCCAAGGGAAATGCCCGAACACTTCGAATCTGAAATCTCACAATCCTCGATGATCCATCCCTTTGACCAGTGCGGGCCGACCATTCCTTCCTGATATGCCGTCGGCGGAGCCCACTGGGTTGCCGCCTGTTTTACAACAAAGCCGGACAGCGTGATACAACCGATGCCCTCCTTCGATGGATAAAAGCAATTCTCGCGCACATTAATTTCCACCGTTTCCTCATTCGGGTTTTTCCCCTGGAAATTCACATAGAAAACGGTCTCATTCTTCTCTTCGTCCTGCTCCACATACCAGGTGTAAACCGTGAATGCCTGATCCCAGGATTTTTTATAGATCTCCGGCTTTTTCACCTGATCCAGACTTGTCACCTCATACATGGATTTTCCATTCAGATACACTTCTCCGGTATGTGCCGTGTAGGATGCGATAAACCAGTCACCGCTGACCAGTGTCGTATATGGATTGTAATCCCCAAACAATCCGTTCGAAACGCGCGCTGTCCACACATCACCTTCCAAATGCTCCCAGTTATCCACAATTTCCGCACCGGTAATCACAGCTTTTCCCGGTTCCACAGAACGGTACACAATTCTTGCATCCTCACATCCCGCATTCGCCGGATCTACATATTCCCGATATACGCCAGGCGCTACAAGCACCTCGTCGCCGGGCCTTGCAATTTTTGCCGCCTCGGAAATCGTCCGAAATGGATATTCCTTCTGCCCATTTCCGCTTCGCACAGCATTTCCATCTACATAAATCTGCATTTTTCGCTTACCTCTCACTTCTTCACTCTTCATAAACTTTTATTGTTTTTTGTGAATTTTCGCCAAAATCACATCACTCTTTTTCCGATTTCTGCCGTTCTTCACAATTTTCATATCTTAACCATAATACAGATCCTAGTAAAACACTACTTATATATTGCCGATCATTGCCCAGATGTTTCGATTTTTTCTATATTTTTTCTCTCTTCTGTTGTATAATACCGTTTATCAGATACGGAGGATTCTTTTGCCATGAAAAACGATTCGACTTCTTTTTTCGAAAACAATCATTTTGCTAACAGCTATGTTTACGATATCTCTATTTCGCATGTCCCCGCCTATTTCGGTCTGCACTGGCATCACTATATTGAAATTGTGCTTGCACAGGATGACGGCATTATCTATGAAGTAAATGGAGAAACCTTTCCGCTAAAGCCCGGTGATCTTCTTTTTATCTGGCCCGGCGAGCTGCACGCTGTTTCCACAATCAACAGAGAACATCGCCTGATCATGCTTCAGCTCGATGCAGATTTTCTGGAAAAACGCGTGGATTTCCAGTCTGTTGCTTATCTTTTTTATCAGATCCGTCTTCTAAATCAGAACAACTTCCCGGAAATCGAAAAACTCCGCGGATTTCTGACAGAGCTGCGCAGGCTCTCCCTCTCCGGTATCAGTTTTTCCGAGCTGCGCGGATGCGTTCTGCTGTATCAGTTTTTTATTCTGCTCGGCGAAAATCTCTCCGTGCCGACCGAAACTGCCGCACCGCAAAAAACAGGCCATTCCGCACAGGTACACCGCCAGATGATTGCTGCATGTACCTGGATCTCGAGTCACTGCACCGAACCGGTTTCCCTGGAAGAAGCATCAAAGGTCGCCGGATTCTCCCGCTGCCATTTTTCCAAGCTGTTCCGCGCATACACCGGCCTCTCCTTCACGGATTTCGTCACCAGGGAACGGCTCCATATCGCCGAAAACCTGTTAAAAAAACCGGATCTCACGATCACCGAAGTGTCGCTCGAATCCGGTTTTAACAGTATTTCTACGTTTAACAGAGTCTTTTTGAAATCAAAAAATGTAAGCCCTACCGACTTCCGTCAGATGTACCTGCAATCCTATCAGAAATAGGCTATGAATTCGGCATGGCCTCCGGTCTTTCGCAGGTGGATGGAACCTTCTCAAATGCACCCGTTTCCGCACTCTTCATAATCTGATCGATCGTATCGAGTACGTGATATGCCATTTTGGCATTCGCACGGTTTAGTCTGCCCTCTGCAATTGCTTCTGCCATCTCGGACGGACCGAGGCCGCGGCTGTTTTCGCTGTAGGCAAAGCCATAATCCAGCACTTCCGGAACTGCCTGCTGTGTCCAGTCCTTCACGCCCGGAATGTAGACGATATCGCCGCCGAAATTGTTCGGGTCCACCAGCTTTAAAATACCTTTTTTGCCGTAAATTGTGAATACCGCCTGATCGTTGATGGTGCTGTCGCCATTGACACAGAATGTGCCGGTCACGCCGTTTTTCATTTCCAGAATCGTGAAAGCCTGGCTCTCATTGCTGTAGTCAAATTCCTGGCCGTATTCCGGGCTGTCCGGGACGACATTGACGCGCTTCGGCGCAAGGTTGCGCACGGAGGAAACGACACGGTCCACCGGGCCGAAAAGGCTGACGATGGCGGTCAGATAATAAACACCGAAATCGTAGCAGATACCGCCTCCCGGCATCCGCAGAAAACGGAAGATGCTCGCCAGCAAATCAAGATCGCGGTTTGCGCATGCTTCGAAAGATGTCACCTCGCCGATCAGCCCGTCGTCGATCGCTTTTCTTGCGGTCTGCAGTGCCGATCCAAGGAAGGTGTCCGGTGCGGAACCGAGATAGAGATGTTTCTCCTCTGCCAGCTCGATCAGTTTCGCTGCCGTTTCCGGTGCGAGGGTCATTGTTTTTTCAGTGTAAACGTGTTTTCCGGCTTCCAGTGCCTGACGGATCAGCCCCTCGTGGGTCGGTGCCGGTGTCAGAATGACTACCATTTCAATCGACGGGTCTGCCAGAATTTCCTCGTAGGTACAGCCCTTGATGCCATACTGCTCTGCTTTCTTTTTCGCATGTTCAAGATGGCCTGCGCAGCATGCTGCTACCTCAAGATTCTCAAAGTTATGAATCATGTTCGTCAGATAAATATCACTGATCGCTCCGCAGCCGACAACGCCGACTCTCATTTTTTTCGTTTCTGTTGTTCCCATTTGTAAAAATCCCCTTTACTCTTTGTTTTTTGATTCTGTTCTGATAAAAACCCTTATCTTTTTTATACAACGAAATGTCTGAAAAAACAAGCATTCCGGCTCATATTTCACTTCAAAATAAAAAAACCGCCCACGGTTTCTGCAGATTCTCTGCATCACCGCGGACGGCCTTTTTCTGTTGTTTACTCCACGCTTTTCAGCGATTCAATCATATCAATTTTTCTTAACCGGTAGAACATCATAAAGTTGACGAACAGGGCAAACGCCAGGGTAATCAGGGCGCTCCAGCCGTAGCTCCGCGGGAACACGTTTCGTCCGAACATCATCATATCGACCTCGACGGTCTGAATTACGCAATGATGTAAAAACGTTCCAATTCCCATGCCCGCGATAACGCCGAACAGTGTCAGCACCATGTTTTCCCGGTACACGTACGATGCCACCTCGCCGTCGAAGAAGCCGAGCACTTTCAGCGTTGCCAGCTCTCTCTGTCGTTCGGTGATGTTGATGTTGTTCAGGTTGTACAGCACCACAAACGCCAGCAGGCCCGCCGATACGATCAGCACCACGATGACGATGTCGAGGGAACGAAGCATGTTGTCAATCTGATCAATCAGGTCGGATGTGAACGAGATTGCCGCTACACCGTCGTACGTCATGATTTTTTCTCCGAGTGCTGTCTCATAATTGCTCGACGTGTCCTGATATTTCATCAGAAGCTGGTTGTAATCCGGCGCTCCGCCGAACAGCTCCTCGTAGAGATCCGGGGCCAGATACAGATAATGGCGCACGTAGTTTTCGACGATGATCGAAATCTTTACGTCCACAATATCGTCGCCTTTTTTCAGCTGAACCGTGTCGCCTGCTTTTACGCCGAGCATCGTTGCTGTCTTTTCGCTGATGGCTGCGCCGCCGTCGGTCGGGAATTCGTAAACTTCTCCGCTTTTCCGGTCTCGGAAGGCATAGAAGTCATTGAAATTCGTCAGTTCTTTCGGCACTTCAAGCACTGCATCCACGGTCTTTTTGTCGGTCTGCAGTTCGATGTTCTGGCAGTACATTTCCAGCAGCTCATCGATGCCGCTGTGGTTTTCCAGATCGGTCTGCAATGCTTCTTTTTCGGATTCATCCACATCTGAATTCAGCACAGCATTCGCCTGATAGGTGAAGAGGCTGACGAACTGGTTTTTCGCAATCGCGGTGATGGAATCCTGAAGGCCGAAACCGACGAGGATCAGACCCATGCATCCGCCGATTCCGATAACGGTCATGAAGAATCGTTTTTTATACCGTACCAGATTCCGCACGGTTGATTTCTGCGTAAAGTTCAGATGTTTCCAGAGTACGCCGATACGTTCCAGGAAAATCCGTTTGCCGTTTTTCGGTGCTTCCGGCCGCATCAGCTCTGCCGGACCTGCGGCGAGTTCTTTGTAGCATGCCGCGATCGTCGCCACGCCGGTGCAGGCTGCACTCGCCAGAATCGCAAGGCCTCCCTGCTCCCAATTCAGCGGGGTCATGTAATACGGGAGTCCGGTATACAGCATGCCGTAGGCATTCATAATAACCCAGGGCAGGATTTTTTCTCCAACCACCACGCCCGCGAGAGCGCCGGATACGGTGGAGAGCATCGCGTATGCGAAATATTTAAAGGCGATCACGCCGTCGGAATAACCGAGGGCTTTTAACGTTCCGATCTGCTGACGCTGTTCCTCGATCATTCGTGTCATCGTCGTCAGGCTGACGAGAGCAGCCACGAGGAAGAAGATAACCGGGAAGAATTTTCCGATATTCGAGATACGGCCGGCATCCTGACCGAAGCTCTCAGTTGACGTTACCTTATCCCGTCCCCAGACGTACCACGTTGGTTTTTTCAGGTCTGCGAGTGTTTTCTCACCGTCCGCAATTTCCTGCTTCGCATCCGTGATTTCTGGTTCGGCGTCGGCTTTTGCTTTTTCGTATTCGGCTTTGCCGTCCTCAAGTTCTTTTTCTTTATCGGCAATTTCCTGTTTCGCATCCGCAAGGGAGATTTTTCCGTCGGCGATTTCCTGTTTCGCGTCGGCAAGCTGGGTTTCACCGTCGGCAATCGTCTGCTTTGCTTCGGCGAGCTGACTTTCTCCATCGGCGATCGTCTGCTTTGCTTCTGCTAACTGGGTTTCGCCGTCGGCGATCGTCTGTTTCGCGTCGGCGAGCTGACTTTCTCCACTGGAAATTGTCTGCTTTGCAGCGGCAAGCTGGGCCTCACCCGACTGAATCGTCTGTCGGTACGATGCAATCTGCTGTTCCCCATCAGCAAGCTGGGCTCTGGCAGCCGCAAGCTGAGTTTCTCCGTCTTTTAATTTACTGCGGTTCGTCTCAATCTGAGCTTCTCCGTCGGCAATCGCTGTTTTGGCGGATGCAAGCTGGGCTTCGCCATCCTCAATCTGTTTCTGATAAGCTTCTGCCTGTGCTTCTCCATCCTGAAGCTGGGCAAGAGCCTCTGTAATCTGAGCTTCGCCGCTTTCCAGTTCTTCTTTTGCAGAAGCAATCTGTGCCTCGCCTGCGGTGCATTCCTGCTCTTTTTCTGTTAATTGTGCATCTGCAGCGGCAAGCTGACTTTCTGCGTCGGTAATCTGAGCTTCTGCAGCCGCAAGCCGGGCTTCCGCATCAGCGCTTGCTGCTTCAAACGCTGCGATGTTTTGTTCCAGAAATGTTTTCTGCTCCTGCATCGTGAAAAGCTGCTGTGCTAACTCTGTCTGCTTTGCTTCCAGTGCAGTTTTCTGTTCCAACAGAGATACATATGCTTCATCTTCCTCCGTCAGTCCGTCAAGCTGAGCCTCAATCACCTCGATCTGACCAGTCACTTCTGTCTGCGCAGCCTCCACCATCGGAAGCTGACTGGAAATCTGGGCTAACTGATCCTTGGCTGTCTTATACTGACTCTTCTGTTCTTCATACGCTGCCTTCTGCGCTTCATACTGTGTGCGTCCTGCAGCGGTTTCTGCTTTCTTGTTGTCCAGTTCCTCGCGTGCAGCGGAAAGCTGCTCCTTTGCAATATTCAATTCCGTTTCTTTTTCGGAAAGCTGCTCTTTTGCAGTATTCAGCTCTGTCTGCTTCCGAGTCAGTTCGGTTTTTGCCGCCGAAAGCTGCGTCATTTTTTCCTCTAACTCTTTTTTGCCGGATGCCAGTTCTGTTTCTTTCTCTGCAAGCTGTGCTTTTCCGTCGGAAAGTTCTTTCGCTTTTGCCTCAAGTGTGGTTTTTCCACTTGCAAGTTCATCGGCTTTCTGATTCAGCTCCGCTTTTCCGCTTTCCAGCTCTGCCGCCTTTGCTTCCAGCGTCGCTTTTCCGCTCGCAAGTTCCGCCTCTTTGTCTTTCAGCGTTGCCTTGCCGGATGCCAGTTCCTGCTCTTTATCGGCGATGGTTGTTTTCGCACTGAGAAGTTCCTGCTCTTTGTCTGCAATGGTCTGTTTTCCGTCAAGGAGTTCCTGTTCTTTCTCAGCAATCGTCTGCTTTCCATCAAGAAGCTCCTGTTCTTTGTCCTTTAACGTCTGTTCGCCGTCGAGAAGTTCCTGCTCTTTGTCCGCAATCGTCACTTTCGCGTCGGCAAGCTGCTGTGCACCGTCATCCAGCTCTGTTTTTGCGTCCGCTAATTTCTGCTCTGCATCAGCGACCTGCTGTTTTGCATCATCAATCTTTTCCTGTCCTTCGGTTTTGACTGCCGTATACCGCCGGTCGCACGCCGCATCCTCGAGCGCTTCAATCTTCGTCTGTACAGCCTTCACCGTCTCATCATATGCATCGCTGTAGCTCGCCTCTTCCTGTGCGCCGTCCGCCTGGACGTAAATCTCTGTATAGAGATCCGAGGTAAATGTCTCCGGAAGCAGCAGTGCAAAACTGTTGATGCTTCCATTTCCAATCGAGCCCGTTCCGCGGTTCAGATCCATATAATAAGGGAGCGTCGCCGAACCAACAATCGTAAACGTATCCCCGGTCAGCGAATCTGAGAGCGGATCCTCCGTTCCGGAAGTGAACGTTACCTGATCCCCGATCTCACAGCCGGAACTTTTCAGAAACTGCGTATCAACAAGAATTTCATCCTCTTTCTCCGGCATCCGTCCCTCGACCACGCGCGGCTCATTCACACCGTCCGTCAGCGCAATCAGTTTCACAACCTGCTCGCTCTCGCCGATGTCATGCAGCACTTCCACCGTCTTTCCGCCGTAAACCGCTTTCACACCGTCCGTCTTCGCGATATCCGCCAGATCATCGTCCGTCAGCCCCAGCGTTCCAAGAACTTTCAAATCCATATAATTTACTTCATCATAATACCGGTCCGCCGAAACCTTCATATCTCCTTCCGCCGACCGGATGCCCGAGAAAAACGCCGCGCCAAGAAGCACGATGAAAAAGACTGACAGAAACCGCCCCTTGTTCTTTGTGATTTCCCGGATAAAGTCTTTTCGAAATGCTCTCATCATCCACCTACCATTCTATCTCTTCCACCGGCGTCGGGTTCTCATTTGTTTTCATGCCCGCCACTTTCCCGTTTCGGATTTTAATCACGCGGTCCGCCATCGGTGTCAGCGCCGAGTTGTGAGTGATGACAATGACCGTCATCCCCTTCTCCCGGCAGGTATCCTGCAGCAGCTTTAAGATCGCTTTTCCCGTCACATAATCGAGCGCGCCGGTCGGCTCATCGCAGAGCAGCAGTTTCGGATTTTTCGCCAGCGCACGCGCAATCGCCACACGCTGCTGCTCCCCGCCCGAAAGCTGCGCCGGGAAGTTATTCATCCGTTCTTCCAGTCCAACCTCCGCAAGTACCTCCGACGCATCCAGCGGATGCTTACAGATCTGCATCGCCAGCTCCACATTCTCGAGCGCCGTCAGGTTCTGCATCAGATTATAAAACTGAAAAACAAACCCAATATCCTCCCGCCGGTACTGGATCAGATTCTTGCCGCGGTACTTGCTGATCTCCGCTCCGTCCACCAGCACCTTCCCCGAAGTCGCCGTATCCATTCCACCGAGGATATTCAACACCGTCGTCTTCCCCGCACCGCTCGGTCCGACCACAATCACAAACTCACCCTTTTCCACATCAAAGCTGATCCCATCCGCAGCCTTGATCGTAACCTCACCCATTTGATAGGTCTTGGTTACATCCTGAAGACTCACATATCCCGCCATGTCGCCGTGTTCCTCCCATGTAAAAAATCGATATTTCCTATTTCTTTTATTGTATCAATCTACAGCCGCGGCGGCTAGTCCTAAGTGGGCGAATTTACTGTTTTTTTATAAATGGCATCCCCCCTTTATTTCAATACTGCCCTGATCATATATCTTATCCCAACCAGAATAATCACCACAGGCATCAGTGCATTGATCCATGCCCAGGTATTATTTAAAAATGCCGTAATGATAAATTCTCTGTACTTCACACAACTGACAATTACCAGCAGACCTCCGGCCGCAATCCATCCGAATAAAAATCTTTTGATCACTGTCCATACTGTCACCGTACCAAAATCCATGACGCTCTATAGCAGAATTACAGAGAAGGAAGGCGATCTTCTTCTGAAAGAGATGATACGAAATACACTTACTTATCTGCCAGGGAAATGGAAAGACTCTTAAACAAGTAATCTTCTATAAACTAAAACACAGCATCGACTGTTTCTTAACAATCGACGCTGTGTTTTTATTTTTAATTATTCATCCAATACCTTCACATTAAATTCCTGGAAGGTACCACGTCCATTCTCTGCAAACAGACCAATATATGTTCCCGTAAACGTCATGGTTTTCGTGCTCTCTGTACAGAGTCCTACCGTTAATCCTGTTCCTAGCATCTGGAAATTTTCTCCATCCAGACTATATGAAAATGTATAATAAGTTTTATCTGTTTCAAGCCTAAGCGTAATATTTTCTCCTCTTGGAATTTCCGCACTTGCTGTAACCACAAAAATGTCATGAATATGCTTTGCAAGACAGACTTTATACTTTTCCTGTTCCCTTGTCAGATATATTTCATAATGATAAGAATCATTATAAAATGCTGTCAATCCAGCTCTCATTCCTTGCACATCTTCTGCTGAAACTTTTACTACAGTTTCAGTATAAAACCCCTTTTGTCGAATTCCAATCCATGTAGGGCTCTTAGTTTCATTTAAAGTTACCTTTGTACCTTCCAGGCATAACATCTTCTCTTCCGGATACAATTTATAATTCTTCATTTCGGGATTTCTCAGAAAATTATATTGCAGTTTAAATTTACCATCCGAAAAATTATCATGGAAATTTCTATTTACCGGTTGCACTTCTCCACCCGGAAGCGGACCATCCATAACAGTTGAAATCAAACCATGATTTCCTACAACCGGCCAGCCAGCCTCTGTCCAAACGACAGGTGTAAGAAATGTTTCTCTTCCAAGATTATGAAGCAATACCCTCCTATTTTCATCTGAACAGGTTCTCACTGCCAGACACACCAACCACCAATTTCCATTGTGATCTTCCATTATGTCTGCATGGCCTGTACAATAAATCTCCTCTCGCATGTCTTCCTTGTGAGATAAAATCGGATTATGTGGACATGGTTCATAAGGACCATAAGGACTATCTGCTCTTTGCATTGTCTCCATATGTCCATATTCCGTGCCGCCTTCCGCCAACATAAGGTAATATTTTCCAAACCATTTATATAAATGCGGTCCTTCTGGATATCTTCCACCGCATCCACGGTTAATACACACACTCTCCGTCAATTTTTCTCCTGTAAAAGGATTTACCTCACATAAAAATATACCAGCCCCCTGTTCATCTGAAGTTGTAGATACAAAATATACTTTATCACCATCAAACAATAACGACGGATCTATTCCTCCCTGATCTACCCATGCCGGTTTTGACCATCCTGACTTCATATCTTTTGTATGTACGATGAAGTTTCCCTTTGATGTAACATTTGTTGTTATCATAAAAAATGTTCCGTCATGATAACGAATCGTTGGTGCAAAAATTCCCCCTGAAGGTCTGCTCTCTTCCAACGGAAGCTGTTCTTCATCCGTCAGACAATATCCTTCCAATTCCCAATTCACTAAATTTTTGCTGTGATAAACCGGCACTCCCGGAAAATACTCAAAAGATGAGTTCACAATATAATAATCTTCTCCAACTCTGCATATAGATGGATCCGGATTATAACCGGAAATAATAGGATTTCTGTATTGCATAATACACCTCTTTTTAACCTTTCAATAATTCAAATACTTTACATTCTTCCACTTCACTGCTATTTCCGATAAACACCTCAAATTTTCCCGGTTCACTTCCAAATGTATTGTCCGCTCTTAGGAAGCGAAGCATTTTTTCGTCCACTGTAAAGCACACTTCTTTTTCTTCTCCGGCATTTAATATTACTCTTTCAAAACCCTTCAGCTGTTTTACAGGGCGCACTACACTTCCTGCAATGTCATGAATATAAAGCTGCAAAGTTTCTGTACCTTCTCTGTCACCGGTATTTTTTACTTTTACAGATACCGTAACAGATTCACCCGGCTTCATAACCGTTTTACTTAGCTCTAAATCTGATATTTCAAATTGGGTATATGTAAGGCCATATCCAAAAGAATACAGTGGTTTATTCGGCATATCCAGATATTTCGAGACATAGCGATCCTTATCTTTTCCAGGATGATGTCTACGTCCGGTAGGAAACTCATCATAATGGACAGGAACCTGTGACACGCAATATGGAAAGCTCATTGGCAGCTTTCCTGCAGGCGAAACTGCACCTCTTAATACTTCCACAATAGCAGCTCCTCCCATAGTTCCGGGCATCCAGACTTCCAATATTGCCTTCGCTCTTTCTTCCAATATGCGAATATCTAATGGTCTTCCATTAAATAATACTACGGCAATTTCAGAATTCACCTCCGAAAGTGCCTCAAATAATTCCTGCTGAATCTTAGGAATTTCTATAATTCCTTTACTGGTAGCTTCGCCCGACTGCAGAAAATGTTCTCCTATAGCCAATACAACCACATCTGCTTCTTTAGCCGCCCGCAGTGCTTCTTCCTTCATTTTTTCACAATCTTCCTGTGAGAATTTTTCTTCTGTATAATTTGCAAACCCTTCTAATTTTACATCTTCGGAAAGAATTGGGCATCCCTGAGCATAAACAATTTCATAATCTGCAAGTTTCTCTTCCGCCGCATTTTTTATTGTTATTACATCCTCCGGATTTCCTGTAAAAGACCATCCTCCCAACATATATCTTCTGTCTATATACGGTCCAATCATTGCAATTTTCTTCTTTTTATCCAATGGCAGAATATTATCTTTATTCTTTAATAGAACAAAAGAATTTTCTGCTGTTTTTTGAGCCAATTCTCTGTGTGCTTCACTAAGTATGCAAGCTTTAGCCTTAATTTCATCAGCACCCTTATATGGATTTTCAAAAAGCCCAAGGTCATTTTTCAACTTCATAATACGCCACGCACATTCTTCAATTAGTTCCACACTAATACTTTTGTCTTTTAAAAGTGCAGGTATATTTTCCGGATAAGTACCTGACATCATATCAATGTCTACTCCTGCCTCAAGAGCCTTTTTTGTTGCATCTGCCCTGTCTTCTGCTGCCCCATGGTTTACACACTCCCCAATGGCACCAAAATCAGAAATCAATACACCATCAAACCCCATCTCTTCTCTGAGGATATCCCTCATAAGCCACTTATTTACACTTGCAGGAATTCCATTAATCGTATTAAAAGACGTCATCACTAACGCACTTCCCGCCTCCACAGCCTCTTTATATGCTGGAAGATAAAAATCACGAAAAGTCCTTTCTGATACTTCCACTGTATTATAGTCTCTTCCTGCTTCTGCACCGCCATACCCAGCAAAATGCTTTACGCAAGCCCCCAGTTTCTCCCCGCCACTGATGTCTGCACCTTGATATCCTTCCACCATTGCCCTTGCATATAATCCGTTCAAATATACATCTTCTCCAGTGGATTCCATTACCCTGCCCCATCTAGCATCCCTTACCAAGTCTACCATAGGTGAAAATGTTATATGAAGTCCATCTGCAGCGCCCTCTTTTGCCGCCATAGCCGCACATTCTTTCACAAGATCCGGCTGAAAAGTTGCTCCCTGAGCTAATGGAATTGGATATACTGTTTTATACCCATTAATAATATCCAACATAAATACAAGTGGAATATGGTGTGGATGAGCTTCCATATATTTTTTTTGAATCCTCTTTATCTTTTCCGCCCCCATAGTACCTAACACAGTTCCAGCAAGCTGAATATCTTTCTCTGTAATTCCCATTTCCTGCATAGGACCTGATATTACGGCCTCATCATCATACATAGCACCAACCGTCTGAAACAATTGACCAGCTTTTTCTTCTATTGTCATATCGTCAAATAGTTTTTTTAATTCTCCGATTTCCACTACTAACCCTCCTTCTCATCTGTAGTTTCTTTACAATAAATATAATGGCGTACTTCTGCATATTGTCCAAATCCAGACATACTTCTTTCATCCCCGTTCAGCACACGTCCAGAACTCCATTTTCCATTATCAAAAAAACCTTCCTCGAGACATATAATGGTAATACAGTCATGACTACTTTTTTTCGGCAAAAGTCTAATGTCAGTATTATATCCTACAGCCCAAAATTCACTTTCATTTTCTTCTATAATCATCCCTGCACACCCTGGCCTTTCATTTCCTTTTGGTCTGTAAGTCAGTTCCAAATCGCAGCCAGACAAAGAAACAATCGTACCTCTTTCATGCTCATTTCTACACATAAATGCATGTATATTTTCTGTTCCTTTAAATCGAAAATATAATTTTTGCATATTTTTCAAAATTTTATATGTTTCTTTGAGGTATTTTCCTGTTTCTATGCTTGTGAAGGCCAGTACATCTATTTGAAGTTGTTCAAGAAGCTCTTTATCCTGTTTTTGGCGTGTATCTTCCATAAGTCCTTCTATCCCAAAAGGCGAAAAACCAATTGCCCCATATTTCCCAAAAGCATAAAAAGCATTGCTAGCTGTTACCGGATCTCGCCTTGCCTCAGGTATAAACAATGGATTCCCTTCCGTTGCATATTCTTTACATACCCCTTCAAAATCAGAAAGGTATATATCCGGAGCAAAAACATCTATGCTTTTTGCAATATTTCTCCATATTTTTTTATTTCTCGCTATAGGTCCTCCTGATGGGTAATTTCCAGGTCTATCCGGAAACTGATTCAGCCAGGCATTCACATACATCGGAAGTTCATATGCCCTTTTTCCTGCTGCTGCTATGTATTCTACTGCCTGTGCATAATTCCATGCCATAAACATCTCTGCTGCATCCGACTGAAACACTTCACTCCATGTCCCTGATATACCATATATTTTTTCCAGTTCTTCTGGGATATTACTCCTAAATTGCTTCTCTGCTTCTTTTGAATAATCTCTATCTGATTTCAAAAAACCAATTTCATTTTCCACTTGTACCATGAGAACTGTCTGTGATTCTGCATCAATATCTTTCAATTTTTTCATAAAAACCGTAAATGCTCTTGCATCCGCTTTTACTGCATTTTTACAAAGAGGTGATATCGTCTGAGACAATTCTCCCCCTTTATATCTTGCTCTGAAAAATCTCCCGCTATCTCTTTTTACCCAACCTGGAACATAAGTACTTTCTCCATTTTTCCAAAGGCCAAACCACAGTAGTATCAACTTCATTTTTTCTCGTCTCGCCTGGAAAATCAGTTCTTCTAACAAAGAAAAATCATAAACTCCCTCTTCTTTTTCTATATTTTCCCATGCTACAGGAAGAAGAACTGTGTTTAGATTTAGTTCTTTTAATCTGGGCCATACTTGCTTTTCCATATACTGTAGATTACTGGAACTCGAGTTATGAAGCTCACCTCCAAGAATTAAAAAAGGTTCATCATTTACATAAAGTGTTCCAAAACCCTTTTCATCTTTTTTAATCTCTATAGTCTTTTTCATTGGCATTTCTGTAACATCATCCTTTCAAGCCTGACATTTTAATACCCTGTATAAAGTATTTCTGACAGGTTGCAAATACAAACAGTACCGGTGTCAAAGATACCAGTGCCATTGCCATCATCTGTCCAATCTGTACATTTCCCTGTGATCCCTTAAAGAACTGCAGACCCACTGCTATCGTGAATTTCTCAGATGAATTCAGATAGATCAATGGATTAAAGAAATCATTCCAGTTATATACCAGTGCCATTACCAGTACAGCCAGCATGACCGGTTTTACCGCTGGCAGCAATATCTTCGTAAATACCTGCCAGGAATTCGCCCCATCAATCTTAGCCGCTTCATCCAATTCCTTCGGAAGCGTTCTAAAGAACTGAATAAAAAGGAAAATGTTAAAAGCTCCCCCTCCCAGCCAACTTGGAATAATCAACGGCCAGAATGTATCAACCATTCCCAGTTTATAATACAGCAGATACTGTGGAATCAGAGTCACCTGGGAAGGCAACATCATGGTTCCAAGAAGAATCATGAATAAGACCGGTGATAATCTGGATTTAAATCTCGCAAAACCATACGCTACTACTGAGGAAGAAAATACAGTCCCTATCGTAGCCAAAAATGTTACGACTGCTGAGTTCTGGAAGAACATACCAAAATCTGCACCCTTCCATCCCTCGATGAAATTCTCCAGCGTCGGATTCGCTGGCAGCAATGACGGCGGCATTTTATAGATATCGGATGTTTCTTTAAAAGAAGTGGATATCATCCATATAAAAGGAAACAAACAAACAATAGCTGCCGCAATCAGAATCGTGTATGTGATAATTCTTCCTATAAGTTTTGCTTGTTTTTGTGATCTTGTTCGCATATATTTCTTCCTTTCATCAATCATCATAGAACACCCAGTACTTGGATGTTGAAATCACTACCAGTGTAATCACCATAATTACAACAAATAAGCTCCATGCCATCATGGATGCATATCCCATTTTTCCATAAAGGAATCCGTTGTTATACATATGTATCGCTGCTGTATAAGTACTGTTAAGCGGTCCTCCATTAGTCAAAATCAATGGCTGCTGGAATACCTGGAAAGCTGCAATGATCGTTACGATCAGATTGAAATAGATCGTCGGGGTACATAACGGCAGGGTAATGGAAAAGATCTGGCGTATCGCACCTGCGCCGTCGATCTGTGCACTTTCATAATAAGACTGTGGAATATCCTGAATTCCCGCCAGCATGATGATGATATTATTTCCTATCGTCCACAGGGACAGGATCACGATTGATATCATTGCAATATTTTTATCTCCCAGCCAGTTCACACCTTTTATTCCAAACAGTGATAACACGTAGTTGATAATTCCATAATCCTTCTGATATATCCATCCCCACAAGATTGTTACTGCCACACCAGAGGTGATGTATGGAATGTAAAATGCTGTCCGGAAAAATCCCAGTCCTTTTACTTTCTTGCTAAGCAGCAGTGCCACAAAAAAAGCAAGTATAATACTACTTGGTACAAACATCACCACGTATTTCAGGGTATTTATAAATGCTTTTATAAACAGTGGATCATCCGTAAATGCATACTTCAGGTTCTCTAATCCAATAAACTTCCCTACCCCGGTTAAATTCATATCTGTAAACATCAGATAAAAAGAATATACAATCGGGTATAATGTCAGCACAAAAAATCCAATCAGCCATGGTGCTGTATATAAGTAAAAATTTCTGGCCTCCCGCCGTTTCATGGCTGAATATACTTTTTTTCCTTTTGGTTTTTTCACTCTTCTTCGCCTCCGTAAATAGAATCTGCCAGTAGCTGAATGAACAAGAAGGTGCTGCATATCGTTCGCAACACCTTCTTGTGATTTAACATTTAGTTTCCATTTGCTTCATTAAATGCTTTTTCCAGTGCCGGATAGTATTCATTGATCGCCTCATCAGCACTCTTACCATCAATGGTTACTGCCTGCCAGATCTGGGTCCATACATCTCCAGGTGCTGCATATGCACCGCCCCAGATATTCAGTTTTGCATCAGAAAGCCCTTCTAGGTATGCGCTGTTATCAATCGGACCATATGTCAGTTCTTTATAGTAACCCTCTGCAACGCTCTTACAAGCTGTCATTCCTGCACGGCATGTTTCCTTTGCCATGTCTTCATTTTCATAAGATGCCTCTTTCAAGAATGTCCATGCAGCATCTTTATTTTCAGAATCCTTCAGCATGGCATATCCTGTTGCGTATAAAAGATTGTTTTTTCCACCGTCCGGAACTTTCGGCATGGATACAACATCCCAGTTAAAGTTTTCACCGATCTCTTCTGCAATCAGCTTTGTCTCAAATCCGCCTAATGTATACATTGCCGCATGGCCGGATACAAAAAGCTGTTCTTTCGGAAGACTCTTGGCTGCTGTATCATCAGGCATTGCACCGCTCTGGATCATATCTCCGAATAAATCCAGACCATCTCTGACTTCCTGTGAATCGATCTCACATGTTGATAAATCATCTGAGTATGCATTTCCGCCTTTACAGATGATAGACAGCGGCGGATCTATCCAGTGGTTAACAATACCGAATGTAGCATCTGCGCCTTCGCCTCCGGCAAATTTCTTCGCTGCTTCCGCCACATCATCCCATGTCCATTCTGCTGTCGGATACTCTACGCCAAACTCATCGAACATGTCTTTGTTATATGCCAGTACAAAACAGTTCTGGAGCAGAGGCATACCTTCCAGTTTTCCATCCGGGCGGTAATAAGGATCCATCATGCCCTCTGTAACTACAGAATCTAAATCCACCCCTTCTTTTTCCACATATGGATTTAAATCTTCATAATAATCGGTGTATAATCCGTAATAATCCGGTGACATCTGGATGACATCCGGACCTGTTCCTGCTGACAGGGCTGCAGTCATCTTCTGATCCCATACATGATCGGCTGTAGGAATGACAGAATGTTCCACTTCGATCTCAGGATGTGCTTTCTGAAATGCTTCAACAGCTGCTTCCCTTGATTTCTTCTCCTCATCTGCTCCCCATGACCAGATAACAAGTTTCTGTTTTTCTTTTCCTGCTTCTGTTTTTTCACTAGATTCTTTGGTTCCTCCACATGCTGCCAGACCTACGGTCATGATCCCTGCAAGTGTCAATGCGAGTACTTTTTTTAACTTCATTTTCCTTCCTCCTAGTGTTTATTTTCTCTATATCAGCCGAAACTGCGCGCTTTTTCCGGCAAATATTCTACTTTAAGTCCTTTACTGTCTCCCCCTCTAAAATACCGTAGGGAGAATAATTCATATATTTATATTTTTTCCCTTCCAGCATATCGATTAATACTTCTACACATTTTGCTCCTTGTCTTTCAGGATAAATGGACATTGTGGTCAACTTAGGTTTAAAATGATTTCTTGTAAAAATACCATCAATTCCCATAACCGATATATCTTCGGGCACTCTCAAGCCTATTGCTTGTAAGCCAGCAATAAATCCCTGAGCTAAATCATCATTAAAACATATAAGTGCCGTTGCTTTATACTTTGAACTTTTATACAAATTTGCTGCTTCATATCCAACTTTGAAAAGATCATAATATACAAATCCTTCTGATTCCGATTGATAAGGACCTAAATATCTGTAATCTTTTTTCTTGTTTTCCTCTTCTGGTTTTCCACAGTTTATAATATAGTGTTCATAGTTAGTCTCTACCCCTCCCCCTAAAAAAATTGATTCCATCTTCATACGTTCCTTCCAGGCTTTATATCTGGAATTTGCATATCCGTAATCAAACGGAAGGAGCATTCCTATCTTTTTATGTCCTTTCTGTATAAGATAATCAATACTGGCATTAATTATTTTTTGATTCTCAATAACTACCGAAGGCATTGGTTTAGCAAATATCGCCGACGGGTCAAAAGATATTGTTACCGTAGGCAGACGATAATTTTTTCCTACTGTTTCAGCATAATCCTGTGCTACATTTTCTGTCGGAAATATAATTCCATCTGCCAAGATTTTTTTTACTGATTCAAAATCATAATCTTTTTGAAGTAAAAGATGATATCCCCTTTCTTTCGCTGTCTTCGCCATTCCATGATACATTTGATTATAATAGGCACCTGTCAGATCATTGCAAAAAAATATTATCTGATATGTTCTTCTTGTTTGAAGAGCCATAGCTATCGGATTTGGAATATATCCCAGTTGCTCTGCTATCTTAATAATTTTTTTCTTTTTTTCTTTGTCGACATATCCACTGTTATTAAGTACTCTTGAAACAACAGACACCGATACGCCTGCTTTTTCTGCCACATCTTTTCTAGTAATATTTTTTTCTGCAGACATATTCTATTCATCTTTCTTTCTCGTTATATTGTTCTTGTCTTGTTACAAGCATCATTTTATCTGTATATGTTATTTTGTTCAATAAGCAAAAATGTGGTCACGTATCCATATGGTATTTCGCTATTAATAATTATATTTTCGACAATTACCCTCTCCATTTTTACCATGCAAAACTACTTATTCTTTGTTTTTACTATAAATGAGCAAATATCGAATTTTGCACAAACTTATCCCACAAACTTAAA
>NZ_QUGQ01000016.1:0-95327 GCF_003479155.1 Blautia sp. AF19-1 | reverse complement strand
TTAAGTTTGTGGGATAAGTTTGTGCAAAATTCGATATTTGCTCATTTATAGTTAAAATAAAATATGGAATTGCCCTAAATCAAGGCAATTCCATGCATTATAATTTATCTTTAGTATGGAACCCTCCCATTCTTTACCCATAGCAAAGTAAAGCATCGGTGCATGCAGCAGCAGGCTGTCATATCCCATCAACGACATCGTTTCTGTCAATGCTTTGACCTCATCAGATGTTATGAGCGGAAGCCGCAGCGCCATCAGCCCAAAACAGAGCGAATATCCCAAAAACACAGCCAGAAAGCCGTCGAAAGCCGTCATTAACACATGGGAAAAACTATAAACGCTGCTATGTACCCGCGGTAAAATACAGTTGATATAATTTTTCTGCACATCCTCCCAGTAACTGAGCGCGAACGGCAATACGACAAGAATTGTATTCGTCACCAGAAACGCACTTACACCGCCGCGCGCATTCACCAGATAATAAACCGAGCAGTTTCCTCCTGATCCTGCTGCTTCAGGGTAAATGCTCAGGAAGGTAAGTACGGCAATAAAGGCAATTGTGAGATAAAATTTCCACGATTTTATCATTCTACTGAAATCGGAATGCAGCATTCGAAAAAAGACCATTTTTTTGTTCACCCCCGTCTCGTATGAATGTTTCATGATACCATTTTTATATTTTCATGATAGCGTAAACGCCTGAAATAGTTTATGACGTTTTCTGAAACTTTGAACAAAAAACTTTTTATTCATTTTATCAAGTTGGAACTTTCTCCACCAGATCTTCTACCGTACATACTAATGCCCGCGCAATCTTCAACAAGGTCTCTGTCTGCGCCTTGTTAATATCCTTTCTTCGCTGTTCATACTGCTGAATGGTCCGAACCGAAACACCTGCCTGCTGTGCCAGTTCACTCTGACTTAGATTTGCAAAAGTACGCAATTCTTTCAAGTTTGTCTCCGGTTTTGCTTCACGATATAATTCATTCATTTTGTCCACAAACTGGCGTATATCCATTTCATGGTACGGCGTGTAGAGCATTCGCACTTCAGTTACAGGAATAGCCTGGTTTATTTCCGCAAAAGACAAACTGGTACTCCACTGATAATAGGCCAACGCCCAGCCTGTCCAATATTCAGGGCTGCGATCGTAAGAATAAGAGGGGGCTTGTTCCGGCTTTGGTTCCCCTGCTTCCTGTAATACTTCATATGCAATTTCAACTCCCGACATTCCCGCTACCACAGAACAGTCACCTCGTTCAAACCGTGACGCTGTATTACTCATACAAAACCACTGCCATACAGTTTCCAACGGCCGTTTTAAATCATTGACCATATAATCCAGCATGCAGGCAAGATTTTTTTGTGCAACAGAAAGATATAATTTATCGTAAGCGTGGATCATCTGGTTTCATCTCCTCATCTAAAATTGTGGTGATATATAAATCACCCCGCTGACGGCGGTTTCGTTCCAGATCAAAATATTGCCGACGCGCCATATGATCACGGGATGCTTTCCTCTTATACCATTCCTGCACACTTGCAATCTCATACCCTGTAAATTCCAAACGTTCAAATGCTCTTCTGCTTTTTAAAACAAACTGCTGTCCCAGTTTTCCCAGACGCATTGCATTACTCAACTGACGGTAAGAAATTGCACCATTAATAAAATCCGCTGCAAAAGAAAAATAGCTGTCGTCAGCACGATATCCAATGATAATATCTGCCTTTTCATAATCAAGATGAAAATTTTGTAGCAAATATTCTTTTGCTTCTGCCGCCAACGGTGTGGATGCATCAAATTCTCGATTTTCCAACAAAATCGTAAGCCAATGGAGCATTGTATAGTCGCGCATATTCAAATTGAGAACTTTCAATCCATCACATTCAATCTCATATCTATTTGCGTAACCATTTTTATCCGCACTGACACCCCATTCTTTGGCCATATTTTGGTTTTCTGTACAGTAAAATCCAACACCATAATCATTATAAATTTTTCCATAACCATATTTCGGCCGTTCAATAATATGATCCGAACCATGATAAACTGTTTTTTTCATTTTACCACCTCTGCTTCGAATTATACTCCTAAAGGCGTATAAAAACAACAAATAGAAAAATTTGGATTCAGAAAATACGTTTGAAAGAACTTTTGACATTTTTACAAAAGCGTGATGCTATGATGTCGAAAAAGAGCGCTGCCGACAGACGGTCAGCCTGTTTACTAATTATGTCAAAAATGGTCGCCTAGTTTGCAGACAGGGGTGGCTATTTTTGCGTCTTACCCTTATTTTTTCTCCACCATACGCTTCCTACAACAACTCCTCCCGCCAGCACAAAAATTATTTGTTTTCTCGAAAGCCTCCATCCGAATAACTCAACTCTTACTTCCTTCGGCTGATACGAATACCCCATCAAAATTCTGTTATCATCCCCCGTCCCCACCGACGCATGGCAGTATGTGGTTCCCATGAATTTCATCGCAGATCTCGGTGTTCCCAGCTGGCTCCCGGAATAGCTGGCGCCATTTAGCTGTTGATTGTTTGCAATAAGATTCCCACTGACTTCCCAGTCGCTCATTGTTCTGTCCTTATACCATAAGGTTCCGCCAAATTCATACGGTCTTATCGCCTCTCCCAACAAAAACGAAAAGCTGTCGTTTCCACAGGGTTTTTTGTTCTCTGCAAATTCATAGGTCGGATAAATATAAATCGTCGAACCAATTTGAAAGGCTGATGCATAGAACTCAATCCATTCGAAATCTTCCTCTCTTCCATTCATCGCCTGTTTTCCTACATCGATTTTCATATACTCAAATTTTCCATCCCCATTTTTTAAATCATCGACGATAAACTGCTTCACATGCTCATCCAGCTTTTGTATCTCATTCTCTGGCATCCCTGTTTCCTGCAAATAAGCATCGTAATCAGAAGGAACCTTTTCCTCTGCCTTCACATAAGATACCCCCGCATACAATGACAGTCCGCAACAAAGTAAAACCAGAAATAACGTCCGCATTTTTCTCATACAACGCTCCTCCTTCCTGTTGTCATATTCGATAAACCCGTTCAAATATTCTCTCTTTATCATTATATTATCATAAGATTCAGAATCTTTATATGACGTTTTCCTTAACTTTTTAAAACGCAAAAAATCCCTCCCCACACATCACGCATGGAAAGGGATTTCTCTATTTACTCTATTTTTCTTTTAATCCATCAGCAGATCTCCGCCCCTGCCGGCATTGCTTTTTCCGGGGTCATGAGGCATACGTTGCCTTCGGCGTCTTCTGCGCAGAGGAGCATTCCTTCAGACATCATGCCTGCCAGTTTGGCCGGTTTCAGGTTGGTCAGGACCATAACCTTCATTCCGATGGTATCTTCCGGTTTGTAATATGCTTTGATTCCGGAGACGATCTGTCTTGTCTGGCTTCCGACTTTGACCTGGAAGCAGAGGAGTTTTTTCGATTTCTTCACCGGTTCGCAGGAGATGATCTCACCTACCTGGAACTGCATTTTTCCAAAGTCTTCGAACGTAATCTCTTCTTTTGGCTCTACATCTACAACAGCTTCTTCGGCTTTTTCCTCTTCTTCTTTTGCGGCAGCCATAGCAGCTTTCTGTTTTGCCTGGATCACTTCTACTTTTTCCATAACCTCTTTGACGTCGAGTCTCTGGAACAGGATCTGCGGCTGATCGGTTACCTGATTGCCCGATGTATACAGTCCGAACTGATCCAGCTCTTCGTAGCTGCGTTTCTCTGCATTCAACTGAGCCAGGATCTTCTCGGTGGTCTCCGGCATGAAAGACTCGAGCAGGCATGCGCCGATGGTGATGCTCTCTACCAGGTTGTACAGAACCTCTTCCAGACGGTCTTTCTTTGCCTCGTCTTTTGCCAGTGCCCACGGCATCGTCTCGTCAATGTATTTGTTGCAGCGTTTGAACAGACCAAAGATTTCGGTCATCGCATCTGCCACACGCAGCTCTTCCATCTTTGCAGCAACTTTTGCTTTTGTTGCGGTAACGACTGCTTTCAGATCATCATCCACCTCTTCTGCTGCGCCGGTCTTTGTCACAACGCCGCCGAAGTATTTGTTGCTCATGGAGATGGTACGGTTTACCAGGTTTCCAAGAGTATTGGCAAGGTCGGAATTCATACGCTCAACCAGCAGCTCCCAGGTAATGACACCGTCGTTCTCAAACGGCATCTCGTGCAGAACGAAGTAGCGGACAGCGTCTACGCCGAACAGGTCTACCAGATCGTCTGCGTAGATCACGTTTCCTTTGGATTTACTCATCTTGCCGTCGCCCTGCAGCAGCCACGGATGACCAAATACCTGTTTCGGAAGCGGCAGATCGAGTGCCATCAGGAAGATCGGCCAGTAAATGGTATGGAAACGGATGATGTCTTTTCCGATCAGATGCAGGTCTGCCGGCCACAGCTTGTTGAACTGCTCGGAGCTGTTTCCGTCACAGTCATAACCGATTCCGGTGATGTAGTTGGTCAGTGCGTCCAGCCATACGTAGGTAACGTGCTTCGGATCGAAGGATACCGGGATTCCCCAGGTAAAGGAGGTTCTGGATACACAGAGATCCTGCAGTCCCGGAAGAAGGAAGTTGTTCATCATCTCGTTCTTTCTGGAAACCGGCTGGATGAACTCCGGATGGGTGTTGATATAATCGATCAGTCTCGGTGCATATTTGCTCATTTTGAAGAAATATGCCTCTTCTTTTGCCGGGGTAACCGGGCGTCCGCAGTCCGGGCATTTTCCGTCTACAAGCTGGGACTCGGTGAAGAAGGATTCACACGGTGTACAGTAAAGGCCTTCATAATATCCTTTGTAGATATCTCCCTGATCGTACAGTTTTTTGAAGATTTTCTGTACCTGTGCCTCGTGATCGGCGTCGGTGGTACGGATGAATTTGTCGTAGGACGTATTCATCAGATCCCAGATTCTCTTGATCTCGGTGGATACGTTGTCTACGAATTCTTTTGGCGTGATACCTGCCTCTTCTGCTTTCAGCTCGATCTTCTGGCCATGCTCATCGGTTCCGGTCTGGAAGAATACATCGTAGCCCTGCTGACGTTTGAAGCGGGCGATGCTGTCCGCGAGTACGATCTCGTAGGTATTTCCAATGTGCGGTTTGCCGGATGTGTAGGCAATCGCCGTGGTGATATAATATTTCGGTCTGATTTTTTCCATTGCTTTCATTTCTCCTTTCAAATAAAAAAACTGCCTTATTCCGCTCTCTTGTAGTCGGAAGAAGACAGGTTTGTTTACCCGTGATACCACTTCTTTTCGTCCCTGCCTCACGGCAGAAACCTCTGCAGGTACATTTGCTATACCTCTCCGCTGTAACAGGCGGAACCTGTCGCAGCCTTACCGTTTCAGATTGTTGTTCTCACGGTTCGGTGCGCCTCTCGGAAGCCATGTTCGATCTGCCGCTCCTCCTCCCCTCTCAGCCTGCAAAACCGGAATGGTTTCCGGGGGTGTTCTCTGTAAATTTGCGAATGCAGATGTACTCTCTTCGTCACTGTGTTTTCATTTTATGCACTGCTTTTGTGCGCTAGTTTTATGCTAACACATTTACATGGATTTGTAAACCGCAAAAAAGCCCGCCGTACGGGGATTTTTCATATTCTCCCCATTCGGCGGACTTTTCATTCATCGTAACAATTATCTGTGGTTTGCTTTGATCACAGACATTGCTGCTTCATCTGCTACAACTGTCAGATCGTTGTGAAGCTGCAGGATGGAAGCCGGAACCTGCGGAGTAACCGGTCCGTACAGAACTTTGTCGAGGATCTCTGCTTTTCCTTCGCCGCTGACGATCAGCAGAACTTTTCTTGCCTGCATGATGTTCTTGATTCCCATGGTGTATGCCTGGGTCGGAACATCCTCTACTTTTTCAAAGAAACGTTTATTTGCCTGAATGGTGCTCTCGGTCAGGTCAACGCAGTGTGTCTCTTTCTCGAATGCTGCGCCCGGCTCGTTGAATCCGATGTGGCCGTTGTTTCCAAGTCCAAGAAGCTGCAGGTCAATGCCGCCGACGCTGCGGATGATTTCGTTGTAAGCTGCGCATGCTTTTTCGCTGTCCGGCTCCAGCCCGTTCGGAACGAAGGTGCGCTCTTTGTTGATGTTGACATGATTGAACAGGTTGGTGTTCATGAAGTAACGATAGCTCTGATCATTCTCCGGGGAGAGTCCTTTGTACTCGTCCAGGTTTACGCTGGTGACATTTGCGAAATCAAGGTCACCTTTGTTGTACCACTCAACGAGCTGTTTGTAAGCACCGACCGGGGTAGATCCGGTTGCAAGGCCGAGCACTGCGTGCGGTTTCATGATCACCTGCGCGGAGATGATGTTTGCTGCTTTTCTGCTCATATCATTGTAATCTTTTGCTTCAATTAATAACATTTGTTTTTCCTCCAAATTTCTTCTATATAATAAATTACATAATAACCTGTTTCAGGTTCAGTTCGTCGTCCACCAGAAGTACATGCGCTTTTTTGCCCGGTGCAATGGATCCTACTTCATCGTAGATACCGATGCTCTGTGCCGGATTTCTTGTTGCCGCAAAAATGGCATCTGCCAGCGGAATATCAAACGAAACTGCTTTTCTCATGCAGTCGTACAGGTTCGTAGCGGAACCCGCGATGGTCTCACCGTCGGTCAGGGTTGCTTTTCCGTCTTTCATCCAGACAGCCTGTCCCCCGAGGGAATACGTTCCGTTCGGCATTCCCGTTGCCATCATGGAATCGCTGATGAGAACCATGCGCTCACTTCCCATCATGGAGAAGGTCGCGCGGACAACCGCACCGTGAATGTGATAGCCGTCACAGATCAGCTCCATGCGGCACTCCGGATCGTCGAATGCGGCGCCGATGACACCAGGGTTACGGTGTGCGAACGGCGGCATGGCGTTGTACAGATGGGTGACATGGTGTGCTCCTGCTTTCATGGCAGCCAGCGCGGTGTCATAATCTGCTGTTGTATGGCCGATGGAAACCATGACTTCATCGGAAACCTCTTTGATAAATTCCAGTGAGCCAGGCATATTCGGGGCCAGGGTTACGAGACGGATTTTTCCGCCGCTCGCCGCATTGCATGCGCGGAAGAACTCAGCGTTCGGAGCCACGATGTTCTCCTCTGCCTGTGCGCCTTTTTTGATCGGATCGATGAACGGTCCTTCCATGTTGACGCCGGCGATCACTTCTGCTTCCGGCTCATCTTTGATTGCTTCGATGGTTCCGAAGATTTTCAGCAGATCGTCTTTTGGCAGTGTCATGGATGTCGGGCAGTAAGAGGTGATGCCGTGCGCTTTCTCGTAGCGCAGGATCTCTTTTAAACCTTCCACGTCTCCGTCTGAAAAATCATGTCCGGCAGCGCCGTGGCTGTGTACGTCAACCAGTCCCGGCAGAACCATCATGCCTTTCGCATCGATCACTTCCTGATCGATCACTTCTTCTTTTGTGGAAACGAAACGTTTTCCTTCTATATAAAGATCTTTTTCCGCAAACGTTCCGTCTTCCTGAAATACGCGTCCGTTTTTGATAATCATTGTCTTGCCTTCTTTCTTTGATCTGTTCTGATTATAATTTATGTTGATTTTATTTTCAACTATTTTTATATTTTAGAAATTACTTTCACGTCATTAAAGTTCTTTCCATTTTTCCGCCCGCTTTCCCGTACAATTCACACACAATTGAAAGTTGATTCACCACTCTGCCTGTGATACAATAAAGCAAGAACTGATCTGAATTTTTTTCAGATATTTACAGATACCAGGAGGACTTACGTTCCATGGAACACTTTGAAAAATCAATTATTCCTGTCATTGAGTCTGTCTATCCCTCGTTCACTCCCCTGGAACGGACGGTAGCAGATTTTTTTATTCATAATACCGACGAGTCGGATCTGTCCGCGCGCCACGTTTCGGAACTGCTCTATGTTTCGGAGGCTTCGCTCTCCCGCTTTGCGAAAAAATGCGGCTACACGGGCTACCGCGAATTTGTCTACCGTTACCAGGAAGGTCTGAACGCTACACTGCCCGGTACGGACGATCACATCAAACAGGTGCTGAATACGTATCAGGAGCTGCTGAATAAAAGCTACTCGCTCGCCGACCGCGCGCAGATTGACCGCATCTGCCATATTCTCACTTCGAAGCGTCGGGTGTATGTCTACGGTCTTGGAAGCTCCGGACTTTCCGCCCAGGAAATGAAGCTGCGTTTTATGCTTGCAGGCGTGGATATTGAAGCAATTACCGACATTCACATCATGAAAATGAATGCCGTTCTGCTCAATGAGAGCTGCGCTGCAATCGGCATTACCGTCAGTGGACAGACACCGGAGGTGCTGCGTGCGCTCGGAGCCGCAAAGGAAAAGGGAGCCTCTACCATTCTCTTTACTTCCCGCAGCTCCAGCGATTACGATGCCTTCTGCGATGAAGTCCTGCTGCTTGCGGTCAAAGAGCATCTGAAAAACGGCGGCGCAATCTCTCCGCAGTTCCCGATTCTCGTTATGATCGACGTTCTGTACTCGCATTTTCTCACGACCGACAGCGAGCGCAAGGAGGCTTTATATGAATACGCCGTCACCAAACTCCATGAAACGTGATCCCGGCCGCGGCAGCGCGTATCTTTCTTTTCTGAAGAAACGCTGCCGCGATTTCTTTTTCTTCTGCCTGCTCCTCGGCGTTTACGTCGCCTTCATCACCCTCACAGGCATCGGCTGTCCGATCCGTTTTTTCATAGGCATTTCCTGCCCGGGCTGCGGAATGAGCCGCGCGGTACTGTTAATGCTCTCCGGTCATTTTCAGGCGGCGTTTCGGATGCATCCGCTTGTCTATGCCGTGCTACCCGCAGGTGTCTGGCTCTTCTTCGGGCCGGAACAGACGGCGGGACTTCGGCGTTTTAAAAAGGGGATCATTACGGTGCTTGTCGTGCTGCTTCTCGCCGTTTATGCCTGGCGCATTTATTACCACGACCCGCTCCTTTCTATTGACCCTTCTCTCGGGCGCGTGCTACAATGGTTCTATCTTAATTAAAGGGGGTATTTACAAATGAATGTAAAAGACAACCGCAGTTTCTGGTTCTATCTTCTGCTCACATTTCTGACGTGCGGACTCTACTCGATCTACTTCTGGTATGTTTATGTGGAAGACCTGAACACCATCTTTTACGGTGACGGCGAAGACAGCCCGAACTACATTATTGTGCTGCTTCTGTCCTGGGTTACCTGTGGAATTTACGGCGTTTACTGGCGTTACAAACAGGCGAACCGCATGTACCGCGAATCCTACGACCGCTACGGTGTGATGATTGAGGAAAATGGTTCTGCCATTCTTCTGTGGACGCTGCTCGGCTACCTGACCGGCGGCATCGGCCAGCTCGTTGCCGACTATTTCATGATCCAGAACCTGAATAAGACGGCACTCGTTTATAATTCACGTGCATATTAAGCAGGGGAGGCGTTTTTTATGGCAACATCTATGGTAAAGGGAAATCCGGTAAAGCTGATGCTCTCGTTTGCCTTTCCGCTTCTCATCGGAAATCTGCTGCAGCAGACGTATAACATCATCGATGCGGCGATTGTCGGCCAGGCACTTGGCCCGGAGGCGCTCGCCAGCGTCGGTGCAAGCAGCAGTGTACAGTTTCTGGTGCTCGGCTTCTGTATGGGAAGCTGCACGGGATTCAGTGTTCCGGTTGCCAAGTATTTCGGCGCCGGAAAGCTTGATAAAATGCGCGATTATATTTTTAATGGTGCTGCACTTGCTGTCCTGATTGCGGCCATTCTGACCACACTCTGCAGTTTACTCTGTGCACCGATTCTGCACCTGCTGTCGGTTCCGTCCGATATCTTCGCGGATGCCTACGCATATCAGCTTGTGATTTTCCTCGGGATTCCGTTTTCGATTCTGTACAATTATCTTTCCAGCATCCTGCGTGCCGTCGGGGACAGCCGCACGCCGTTTCTGTTTCTGGCATTTTCGGCAATCCTGAATATTTTCCTCGACCTGTTCTATATTATCATTCTGCATCTGGGGTGCGCAGGCGCGGCGATTGCGACGATTTCCGCCCAGGCGATCAGCGGACTCTTATGTCTGTTTTTTATTTCCCGTAAGGTAAAGCTCCTGCTTCCGACAAAGGAAAACCGCACTCTGCGAAAGGATGCCGCGCAGGAACTCCTCGCAATGGGCATTCCGACGGGACTGCAGTTTTCGATCACGGCGATCGGCAGTATGGTAATGCAGTCAGCGAATAATGGGCTTGGCAGTGTTTATGTTTCGGCGTTCACAGCTGCTATGAAAATCAAACAGTTTATGATGTGTCCGTTTGATGCGATCAGTACCGCGGCTTCCGTCTTCTGCAGTCAGAATCTCGGAGCCGGCCAGTCAAAGCGAATCCGTCAGGGACTCCGCCAGGGTGTGCTTGTCGGTGTCGTCTATGGTGCGTTTGCAGGTGTCATCATGATTCTGTTCGGACGGCCGCTGACAAAGCTCTTTATTGTCAGCTCTGCTTTCGAAGCAATCAACGCTTCGGCAAAATATCTGCGCTGCCTCGGATTTTTCTACTGGATGCTTGGTATTTTGAATGTCTGCCGTATGGTAACGCAGGGACTTGGCTACTCGGGAAGAGCCGTTTTCTCCGGCGTAATGGAGATGCTGGCACGAACGATTGTCTGCCTGGGATTTGTCGGTGCGTTTGGTTTCACCGCAATCTGCTTTGCGGATCAGGCTGCGTGGCTCGCCGCCTGCTGCTATATCGCACCGACATGTCTGTACTGCGTGAAGAAATCCACGAAAATGATTGCGGATCGCGGTGCGAAATAATAACGTTATTTTCTGTCTTACAGCGGCTTCCAGATACTTCTCAGGTTATCGCGGCAATCACCAGAAACTTGTTCCATCACAGATTTTGGTTCATTGCCCGCAAAATCAAGAAAAAGATACTGTTCTGCATGGAATCATCTTCCCCGCAAAACAGTATCTTTTTTCTTGTTTTTTCAGCGTTACCGCTCGATTCCATCTCTTGCCGCAAGACCCTTGTCAAACGGATGCTTGATTTTTTTCAGCTCCGAAACATAGTCCGCCCGCTCAATCAGCGCCTCCGATGGTCCCTGCCCTGTCAGAATCACTTCCAGCTTCTCCGGCTTGTGATCCAGAAAATCCAGAAGGAGCTGCTCATCAAACAGTTTGCTTCCAATCGTATAAACCAGCTCGTCCAGAAACAGTACATCGTATTCTTCCTGAACTGCTTTTTCTGTCACTTTCTGAAACTGCTCTTCATAATACCGTTTCTGCTCTGCCTTCTCCTCCGGTGTCATCAGAAACGAAAACTTTATCTTGTCCTGCCCCGGCACAAACGTCACATTCGGCGACAGTAAGAGCACCTTCCGCTCGCTCGTGCTGTTATCTTTCATAAACTGATAAATCAAAACACGGTATCCATACCCTGCCGCACGCGTGCAGAGTCCCATACCACAAGTCGTCTTTCCTTTTCCATCCCCACAGTAGATGTGGACACAGCCTGTCTGTTTTTCCATGGTGAAAACCTCGCTTTTTCTTTCTATGTTCATTTGTAAACAACAGGTAATTCGAAACAAGTTCGCAATCCCAAGTAAAAATTGTAAACAACGGAAAAAGGAGGGCAGATTTTATTCCGCCCCCCAAAAAGGTTTCCTGATTATTTACCGAAATATCTAGCCAGCAGACCAGCGAATGCTTTTCCGTGTCTAGCTTCGTCTCTTGCCATCTCATGCACGGTGTCATGGATTGCATCGAGATTCAGGGCTTTGGCACGTTTTGCAAGATCTGTTTTGCCAGCGGTTGCTCCGTTCTCTGCCTCTACACGCATCTGCAGATTTTTCTTGGTGCTGTCGGTTACGACTTCGCCGAGAAGCTCTGCGAATTTTGCTGCGTGCTCTGCTTCTTCGTAAGCTGCTTTTTCATAGTACAGACCTACTTCCGGATATCCCTCGCGGAATGCTACTCTGGACATTGCCAGGTACATACCAACCTCAGAGCACTCGCCCTCGAAATTGGCTCTCAGGTCTTTTTTGATATCTTCCGGAACATCGGATGCTACGCCAACTACATGCTCTGCTGCCCAGGTCAGATCCTCGCCCTGCTCGATAAATTTCTCTTTCGGTGCTTTACAGATCGGACAGACTTCCGGTGCTTCTGCTCCTTCATAAACATATCCACATACGCTGCATACAAATTTTTTCATAGTCTTTCTTTCCTTTCTTTTTGTTGTGTATTTAATTTTATCATTTCCAATTTTGTGGTTTATAACAGTTTTTTATTTTTGATATTAGTAACTGTTACTGATATTACTTTAACATAAGCTTCCCTTTTTGTCAATGCCTATTTTTAATTTTTTCTTTCTTCCTGGGGATGCTATACGTTCCCCGGGTGATTTTTGCAGTTCTCGCAGATGCCGTAAAAATTCACAGAGTAATCTTCGATCGTACCTCTGAAATTTTCCGCTGCTACGTTCTTGATTTCGCTGATGTCACGCATTGTAAGGTCTGTCACGCAGTGACATTTTCTGCAAATGAAATGGTGATGCGTGGAAGTATCTCCATCGAACCGGTCCGGGCCATCTCCTGTTGTAAGACGCTTGATCTCTCCTAATTCAGAAAGAAGAGACAGGTTCCGGTATACTGTGCCAAGACTGATATTGGGAAATTCTTTCCGTACATCGGTATAGAGCATATCTGCGGTCGGGTGATCCTTTCGCCCCTGAAGGCAGACTTTGATGCTTTCTCTTTGTCTGCTATACTTGAGTGTTGACATAGTTTTTTTCCTTTCGTATCTTTCGATAACAGTAATTGTTATTATATTTATACTATAAGGCTGCTTCTCGCAAAAGTCAAGAAAAAGATCACTACCCTGTCTACACAGATTTCCGTCTGTCCCAAGATCAAAAATCCCCCAAAAACGAGGAGTGCCCAGGAACCTCTCGGCGCCTGGGCTATTATTATGAAAAAATCTTAATTGTGTAGTGATTGCATATACGCTGTTCTTTTGGAACTGAGATAACTATACCAATTAATTATGAACAGATTATGAACGTGCAGTGAATCTTCTGTGAATCTGTACATTTTTTAGAATTATTTTATACTTTATTTGTGTATTTATCACATATTTTATTTCTAATTCTGTCCCTTACTCTCTACTCTGTCTAGAAATCGTTTTTCTCCGTTAATTTTTCTATTCGTATTGCCCATCCCCGATTTTCCCTGTCATTTCTCTCTCATTTATGTTAAGATTGATGTACAGCCAATGCGGCAGAATGGAGGATTTTTTATGAGTACCGGAAATCAGGAATATATACGAGACATGAACCGCGCCCTGGTTCTCGAGGCAATCGCCAACCATCCGCCGCTTTCCCGCGCAGATCTGGCGAAAATGCTGCATCTGACAAAAGCAACCGTATCCACCATCGTCCAGGAACTGCTCGACCGCCAGCTCGTCATAGAACTCGGCAGCGCCGAAAAAACTTCCATGGGTCGAAAACCGATTCTGCTTACTTTTAATAATCGCTGCGGTTCCATCATCGCCGTCGATCTCGGCGTAAAAAAGATCACCATTCTCACCGGAGATCTGAAGGGAAAATCATGTACTGTAAAAGAATACCCGATTGATCCATCCCTCTCCCTAGAGGAATACCTGATTTCCCTCCTCCACAAAACCAAATCCGACCTCCCCAAGACCCCGTGCGGCCTCGTCGGAATCTCCATCGGAATCTACGGCGTCGTCTGCGACGACCTCGTTTTATTCACACCCTACTACGATCTGAAACACTCCAACCTGAAAAACTACCTCGAAGAAGAATTTCAGGTCCCTGTCATCGTAGAAAATGAAGCCAACCTCTCCGTCATCGGCGAAGCCGCCTGCGCAGAGCACTTTAAAAATATGATCTTCCTGAACATCCACGAAGGCGTCGGCATGGGAATCCTCATTGACGGCGAACTCTACACCGGCCAGAACGGCTACGCCGGCGAATTCGGCCACACCATCCTCTTCCCCGATGGCCGGCCCTGCCCCTGCGGCAACCACGGCTGCCTCGAACAGTACATCTCCGAAGCCTCCGTCCTGAACGATTTTGCCGCCGCCGAAGGCTTAGAAAACGTCTCCGTCGAACGCTTCATCCAGTATTACCAGGAAGGCAACCCCAACGCCCGCAAAGTAATGCAGGATTTCACCCACTACATCGGAATCAGCCTGAACACGGTTCTCCACACCTTCAACCCGGACGTCATCGTCATCAACAGCTCCTTCACCAACTACATCCCAGGTCTGATCGACGAAATCACCTCCGGAATCCAGAACCGCCTCCGCTGGTACCTCCACGTCCTCCCGGCTCACCTGCAGGATGTCTCCGTCCTCATGGGCGGAATCAGCCTCTGCTCCCGGAACTTCCTCGGAATTTCCACCTTTAAGCTGCTGGACCTGTAACTCAGAAATAAGTCCCTGTTCAGAGCCCCATCTCGATTCCGCTGCGCTGCATCTTGATGTGGCTTCTCGCCATATGAAATTTCAGAAAAAAGTGCTCATTCATGCAAACATGATTCGCAATTTGTTCTGAAATTTCGCATGGCTCTGAATAGTCACAATTTGTTCATGATTTTTTTACAACATGAACACGCTTTCAACATAATTTACCCGTATACTAAAAGCATAAATAATGAATGCCAACATTATTTACACAATTTTCTTTTTCATATTGCCGATTAGAAAATCGGCTCTCCTTCCTTTAAAAATAAAAATGAAAGAAAGCACTGTTTCGCCAACGGTGCTTTTTTTCATGCCCTTTTCCCGCTTTTCCACCGCTGCCATGCGTATCACGCAAGGGCGGACGGGCGACGGCGAGGCGTCCCCTCTATTTACACAATTCATCCGTCAACCGCGCAAACTCCTGTAAATTCAATGCCTCCCCACGAATCGTAAGCGGCCAGCCGCAGGCTGTGATTGCAGCCTCAATCTCCTCTTTCGAAAAATGCAGCAGCTCCGAATTTTTCAGTCCGTTCGCCAGCGTCTTCCGTCTCTGATTAAACGACGCCCGAATAATGGAGAACATCAACTTCTCATCCTTCGTCTCCACCGGCATCACCTCATGACGCGTCAGCCGGATCACCGCACTTCCAACCTTCGGCCGCGGCATAAAACAGTTCGGCGGCACATTCGCCACAATATACGGCTCCGCATAATACTGCACCGCCAGCGACAGCGCCCCGTAATCCTTCGATCCCGGCCCCGTCTGCATCCGGTCCGCAACCTCCTTCTGAACCATAACCGTAATCGAATCCACCGGCACATGATTCTCAAATAATCCCATAATAATCGGCGTCGTAATATAATACGGAAGATTCGCCACAACCTTGATCGGCCGTCCGTTGTTCTTCTCCTTCGCCAGCGCCGCCAGATCCACCTTCAAAACATCATTATTGATAACCTCAACATTATCATAATCCGACAGCGTATCCTCCAGAATCGGGATCAGATTCTTGTCAATTTCCACCGCACACACACTCCGCGCAGCATACGCAAGATACTGCGTCAGCGTACCGATACCAGGTCCGATTTCCACAACAAAATCGTCCGGTCCGATACCTGCAGCGGCTACAATCTTATCCAGCACATGTGGATCGATCAGAAAATTCTGACCATACTTTTTCTGAAATACAAAGCCGTACTTCTGCAGTACGGCTATTGTATTCTGCGGCTCCCCGAGCCACGGTTTTACTTTCTCCATAAATTCTCCATGTATTTAGAACTCAAAGTCTTTCTCGTAAAGAATCACGCGGTCGTCCGCATCGGTATGCTTTCTGGACATGCGTCTTCCGAATTTACGGGTTCCCTTTTCTGCATGGGCGATGGCACGATCCACCATATCTTTGACCTGTGAAATCGTCATCGGCTCGCCCTCCTTCTGATTGTTGCCAATCTGTGTATACAGAGCAAGCACACCCATCTCGTCCATCTTGTATCCATTCTCACGCGCATACGTGCGGGCAAACGTAACCAGCTCATCGTTTGTGAAAACAGGAATCGAAATGACCGTCTCAAACTTCTTCGCAAAATCAGGGTTATTCCGCAGAAGACCTCTCATGCTGACCTTCTCATCCTCGATGATCAGAACCAGACTGTCGGTACGGAAATCCATTGCCTGCGACAGCTTCTCGATCGTCTCCGGGTACATCAGACCGGCACGCTCGATCAGGAGGAAACCTCCCGCCAGCTTTGAAACAATCTGCGCACAGTCCTTTTTGTTCAGAACAGATGCATCCAGACGGGCCATCTTCGTTGCCGGAAGTTTTAAGTCAGCACAGATTGCACGGACGAGATCCTCCGACAGCTTCGTTTTTCCAGTACCGTATCCGCCCATAATGGCAATGTTTCCATGACGGGAAGTACGGTCGCCTGCGTAATGATAAACACCATGCATTGCATCCAGAATCTGGATATCCATGCCTGGAACTTTCGCAAAGTAAGTAAACAGCGCTTTCTGCTCATCACTCAGCTTATCCGGCTGGGTGTCGTTCAGGATGCGGAGTCTTGCCTCCTCCGGCGTCTCCTCGCGGAGCACCTCTTCAATCGATTTCGCAACAGTTCCTTCCGGAATGTTGTCGCGGATCAGCTGAACGGTGGCATCCGTTGTTTTTTCGATGCTCATGTTGATCGTCGCATCGGATACGCGCTCACGCTTTGGCTCGGTCGGAACTTCGATTTCGATTTCCTCCGGGGTAATCTCGATCGGCTGGGTTCCTGCCGGCTCAAACGGATCGGCTGGCTCAGTCTCGGCCGGGGTTTCCGGCTCTGTTTCGCTTTCCGGCTCGTCAGCAGGTTCTGCTTCCGCAGTTTCCGGCTCGTCCGGCAGTTCAATTTCCGATGCTTTTTCAGCTTCCTGCACTTCTGCGTTCAGCGCTGCCTGAAGCTCACTAAAATCGATGGTCGGCCGTGTCTCCTCTGCCGGTTTCAGATCCGGGATGACAACCGTTGCATCCATGGACGGCGTCTCCGCCGGTTCTACGGTTTCCTCAATTTCGGCTTCCGCCTGAGCCTTCTCGGCTGCTTCTGTTTCAGCTTCCACTGCTGGTTCTGTAACTTCTGCTTCTTCGATTTCAGCCTCGGCTGCCGGTTCTATAATCTCTTCGATCTCAGCTTCATCCATCGGCTCTGTAACTTCTTCGGTTTCAGCCTCATCCGCCGGTTCTGTGATCTCTTCGGTTTCCGCTTCATCTGCCGGTTCTGCATCTTCTTCCGGCTCAGCTTCCGCCTGCGGCTCCTCTGCCGTTTCCCGTGCCTCTGTCTCGGACTCCGGATCCATCGGCTGCTCTGCGGTTTCGGCTTCTGCTGCCGGTTCCACTGGCTCTTCTGCTTCTTCCTCCGCAACTTCCTCCGACAGGTTTGCTGCGGTCTCCTGGAACAGTGCTTCGAGGTCCGGCTCTTCGTATTTCTTCTCCGGCTTCGGTGCTTTCGGCATTACCGGCTCGGCTTTTTCCTTCGGTTTTGGCTGCGGTCTTGTCTTGATTGTCGTGTTGGCATCCGGGGATACCTCTACGTTTACATCAAGCTGCTCCGGCTCCAGATCTTTTACTTCGTACTGTACCGGCTCTTCGCTTGTCTCTTCCTCGACTGCCGTCTCTTCCTGTTTCTTTCCGCGGAAGGAGAAGACATCGCGGATGCTCTTTGCAAGCTCTGCGTGAAGATCGATCGTATTTCCAAGGTACGTCGGCGTGCTGTCTGCATACGCCTGCTCTTCCGGAATCTCCTCGATCGGCTCCTCTGTCTGCTGCAGTGCTTCGTACTCCTGCACCTGCTCTGCATCTGCCTCGGCCTGCTGTGTTTTCTCATATGCTTCGTACGGCGAACCGGCTTCTTTTTCTTCTTCACCGGCCACATACTGGCTCATCACACCGCCGTTTACCGGTTTTACTTCCGGCGTCTCTGCCGGCTCTTTCGTCGCAGCCATTTCACCGGCTCCGCTCTCTCCGGCTAACCGCACTTCAAGTGCTTCCGGATCCTCGGACGGCTCTTCATTCTTTTTGTAGTCAAAACGATGCTCGTATTTGATCTGCTGGGACGGTGACAGCGGCTCGTACTTCATTTTCAGATCCATTGCCTTTGTCACATATTTGCCCTCGCTGAACCACAGGATCAGCTCATCACAGGCATCGATGCATTTCTGCGTCTCTCCGGCTTTGCTGTAAAGGTTTGCCAGTTCATATGCCCATCTCTCGGTAAATTCCCGCTCTTTGTATTCCTCCAGAAGGGAAATCTGCTCCTCAAGCGGCGCTTTCTGTCCTCTTAAAATCTTGTATTTCAGCAGATACCGGGAATTATCGTGACGTGCGACTGCTTCAAACTCGTTGTAAAAGTCAATCGCCTCATCAAAGTCTTTCATTTTTACGGAGACCTCTACCAGGCGGTACAGAATACCCTTTCCGATGGAGGAATGGTCATACGCCATCAGCAGAATCTTCTTCGCCTCCGGATATCGTTTGTTCGCCTCATAGACATCCGCTACCATGCCGAGCGTGCGCAGACTCTTGACACGCCGCCAGTCAACGGCTTCTACAACTGCAAGTGCCCCCTCATAGTCCTCTTTTTTTACCAGACTGTTCAGCTCTTTCAGCCGGCTTTGATATTCAGCTTTATCCAATCTTTTCACCTCAATACATTTCAGATTGTTTTAGTTCATAGACACGAACAGTGTACCACACTCCCCGTAGAATGTCAAAAGAATGCCTGTTTTGCAGGCATTTTTCGGGATGCAAATCCTTCCAGCGGTCATCAAAAAAAGAACACCCGCCCCTCCGGTTTTTCCCGGAAAAGCAGGTGTCCCCTAACTACTTATATTTGATTCCGATTACTTTCTGACAGTAATCTTATCCAGATGCCAGATATCATCTACATACTGCTGGATGGTACGGTCGGATGTGAATTTGCCGCTGTGTGCGGTATTCAGGATCGCGCTTCTTGCCCATGCAGAAGTATTTCTGTATTTATCCTCAACACGCTCCTGTGCTGCCGCATAGGACTTGAAGTCTGCCAGGGTAAAGTACATATCCGGGCGCGGAGCATTCTTCGGTGTGAGCAGAGAGTCATACAGATCACGGAACATCATGGTGTCGCCGTTTGAGTATCTTCCGCTGATCAGATCCATCACTACGTTGTGGATGTCCTGATCGTGGATGAAGTAGCTCATCGGATCGTAGGTGTAGTTGTTCTCATATTCGATAACCTGATCTGCGGAAAGTCCGAAGATGAAGGCGTTCTCTTTTCCAACTTCCTCAACGATCTCTACGTTTGCACCGTCCATGGTTCCAAGAGTCAGGGCACCGTTCAGCATGAACTTCATGTTACCGGTACCGGAAGCCTCTTTACTTGCGGTGGAAATCTGCTCGGAAACATCGGCAGCGGCAAAGATCAGCTCTGCGTTGCTGACACGATAATCCTCGATAAATACAACTTTGATCTTTCCTTTGATGGTCGGATCGTTATTTACGACATCCCCAACGGAATTAATCAGTTTGATGATTGCTTTTGCACGCTCATAGCCTGCGGAAGCTTTCGCTCCAAAGATGAAGGTTCTTGGGTAGAACGGCATATCCGGGTTCTTTTTCAGACGGTCATACAGGTACATAATATGAAGAATGTTCATAAACTGGCGTTTGTACTCATGCAGACGCTTTACCTGAACGTCAAAAATAGAGTTCGGATCTACATCAATGCCGTTATGCTCTTTGATGTATTTTGCCAGGCGAACTTTATTTTTGTGTTTAATCTCCATAAATTCCTTCTGTGCCTGTGTATCATCTGCAAGCTCAGCGATCTTTTTGATCTTCGGAAGATCGGTAATCCAGCCATTTCCGGCATACTCAGTTACCCAGTCAGCCAGGAGCGGATTTCCGTGAAGCAGGAAACGACGCTGTGTGATACCGTTCGTCTTATTGTTGAACTTCTCCGGAGTCATTTCGTAGAAGTCTTTTAAGGTCTGTTTTTTCAGGATCTCGGTATGAAGCTTTGCAACACCGTTGACAGAATATCCGCCTACGATAGCCAGACGGGCCATATGAACCTGTCCGTCGTAGATCACTGCCATCTGGCGGACTTTCTCTTCATCACCCGGGTACTGCTCTCTTACCTGGATCAGGAAGCGGCGGTTGATCTCCTCTACGATCTGATAGATACGCGGAAGAAGTCTGGAGAACAGGTCAACCGGCCATTTTTCAAGTGCCTCTGCCATAATCGTATGGTTCGTGTATGCACAGGTCTTTGTCGTAATCTCCCATGCCTCATCCCAGCCAAGGCCTTCCACATCCATAAGGATTCGCATCAGCTCCGGAACGGCTACGGTCGGGTGAGTATCGTTCAGCTGGAAGGTAACCTTCTCATACAGCTTTATGATATCATCGTGATGTTTTTTATATTTTGCAACTGCTCTCTGTACGCTTGCAGAAATAAAGAAATACTGCTGTTTCAGACGCAGCTCTTTTCCTTCGTAATGGTTGTCGTTCGGATACAGAACCTCTACGATGGTTTTTGCAAGGTTTTCCTGCTCAACCGCTTTGTGGTAATCACCTTTGTCGAAGGAATCCAGGGAGAAGTCCTGAATAGCCTCTGCATCCCAGATGGTCAGCGTGTTTACAACATCGTTGTCGTATCCTACGATTGGCATATCGTAAGGAATTGCGTTTACAGACTGATAATCTTTCTGTACGAAGTTTACGCGTCCGGTAGTCTCATCATACTCCTGTGCTACGTATCCGCCAAATTTTACTTCTTTTGCGTATTCCGGGCGTTTCAGCTCGAATGGATAGCCGTGTTTCAGCCAGTTGTCCGGTACTTCTACCTGATAACCGTCGCGGATCTGCTGTTTGAACATACCGTATTTATAACGGATACCGCAGCCGTATGCCGGATATCCCAGTGTAGCCAGGGAATCCAGGAAGCATGCTGCCAGACGGCCAAGACCGCCGTTTCCAAGCGCAGGATCTCTCTCCTGGTCCTCCAGAAGGTTCAGGTTCAGTCCCATCTCATCAAGAGCTTCCTGTACCTGTTTGTATGCAGTCAGGTTAATCAGGTTATTTCCCAGCGCACGTCCCATCAGGAACTCCATGGACATATAGTACAGAATCTTCGGATCCTGCTCATCCATTGCTTTCTGGGTTTTCAGCCAGTTGTCAATAATAACGTCTTTTACTGCGTAGCAGACTGCCTGGTAAATTTCCTGCTGGGAAGCCTCTTCCAGATTTTTTCTGTACAGCATTTTTACGTTTTCTTTGACACTGTTCTTAAAAGTTTCTTTGTTGAACTCGGCGTTTAACATCTGCGTCCTCCTCAATAGCAGTCTGCGAGCGGAGAGCTTGTCTGCATCCCCGCTCGCAGGCTGATTTTTATATTAACGATCGTCGTGGAAACGCATCCAGAAGTATTCTTAGATACGCTCTACTGCCATGGTAACCTTTTCGGAGTTGATATTCCACTCCTTCTCATAGCCCTTTGTCTCTCCAGTCACGATTTCTTCTGCCAGAACTTCAGATTTAATTTCATCACCATGGTTTTTCATGATGCTTACAATCTTGTCGTTGTCTTTTGCATATACTCTGATCTTGTCCATAACCTCAAAGCCGGCCTCTTTACGCATGGTCTGGATTTTACTTACCAGCTCACGAACAAAACCTTCCTCGATCAGTTCCGGAGTCAGATTGGTATCCAGAACAACGGTGATTGTATGGTCGGATTCGGATACATAGCCTTCCATCTGTGCCATGTCAATTAACAAATCCTCCTCTAATAATACAATTTCCTGTCCATCGATGTCAAGTTTAAGTTCGCCGGTGCTCTTGAGCTCTGCCATAGCCTTGTTTCCATCCAGCTCAGACAGGGTTGTTTTGATCTTGTTCAGGAGTTTTCCGTATTTTGGTCCTACGGTACGCATCTGCGGTTTGAAGCTGTAGCTGATGAAATCTGCGATGTCATCTTTAAATACAACTTCTTTGACATTCAGCTCGTCCTCGATGATCTCTTTGTAGAATTCGGAAAGCTGGAACTCGCTCTTCACGTACATGGTTCCGATCGGCTGACGGTTTTTGATATTGGCAGTATTTCTTGCGGCACGTCCCATAACGACGATCTCCAGCAGGTCTGCCATATCCTCTTCCATCTTCGGATCGATCCAGTTCTCATGTACCTCCGGGAAGTCGCACAGATGGATACTTTCCGGTGCACTTGCATCGATGCTCTTTACGAGGTTCTGATAAATATCCTCTGTCATGAACGGAATCATCGGAGCTGCTGCTTTTGCAACGGTCACCAGTGCGGTGTACAGAGTCATGTAAGCATTGATCTTATCCTGCTCCATGCCTTTTGCCCAGAAACGCTCACGGGAGCGGCGTACATACCAGTTACTCATATCATCCACGAAGGACTGCAGTGCTTTTGCTGCCTCCGGGATACGGTAATTTGCCAGGTTGTCGTCTACTGCTTTTACAGTGGATTCCAGACGGGACAGCAGCCATTTATCCATAACAGCCAGTTTGTCATATTCCAGACTGTATTTTGTTGCATCGAAGTTGTCGATGTTTGCATACAGGACAAAGAACGCGTAGGTGTTCCACAGGGTTCCCATGAACTTTCTCTGTCCTTCCACGACCGTCTTGCCTGCGAAACGGCTCGGCAGCCACGGAGCACTGCTGGTGTAGAAGTACCAGCGGATCGCATCGGCACCGTAGGTCTGCAGTGCGTCAAACGGATCTACCGCATTTCCTTTGGATTTACTCATCTTCTGTCCGTTCTCATCCTGTACCAGACCAAGAACGATAACGTTCTCGTACGGTGCTTTGTTGAACAGCAGAGTGGAAATTGCAAGCAGGGAGTAGAACCATCCACGTGTCTGGTCTACAGCCTCGGAAATAAACTGTGCCGGGAACTGTTTCTCGAAGGTTTCTTTGTTCTCGAATGGATAGTGATGCTGTGCGAACGGCATGGAGCCGGAATCGAACCAGCAGTCGATAACCTCCGGTACACGGTGCATCTCTTTACCGCATTTCGGGCACTTGATGGTCACTGCGTCGATGTATGGGCGGTGAAGCTCGATGTCATCCGGGCAGTTGTCGGCTTTTTCTTTCAGCTCTTCGATACTGCCGATGCAGTCCTGATGGCCACATTCACACTGCCATACCGGAAGCGGAGTTCCCCAGTAACGGTTTCTGGAAAGTCCCCAGTCCTGAACATTTTCCAGCCAGTCGCCAAAGCGTCCTTTTCCGATGCTTTCCGGAATCCAGTTAATGGTGTTGTTGTTGCGGATCAGATCCTCTTTTACTGCAGTCATGCGGATGAACCAGGTTTCACGTGCATAGTAGATCAGCGGAGTATCGCATCTCCAGCAGTGCGGGTAGCTGTGCTCGAACAGCGGCGCATCAAACAGAAGGTCTTTATCCTCGAGTGCCTGCAGAACGGCCATATCTGCTTTCTTGCAGAAAGTACCTGCCCACGGAGTTTCCTCGGTCATCTCACCTTTTTCGTTTACTAACTGTACGAAAGGAAGATCGTATCTGTGACCGACCTTGGAGTCGTCCTCACCAAATGCAGGGGCGATATGAACAACACCGGTACCATCGGTCAGTGTTACGTAGGTATCGCAGACTACATAGTATGCTTTTTTGTTTCCGATTCTCTTCTCAGCGTACGGGAACAGCGGCTCGTACTCTTTGAACTCAAGATCTTTGCCCTGATAATGCTCCAGGATTTCAGCGCCCTCACCGAGAACGGTGTCTACCAGAGCGGCTGCCATATAATAGGTATATCCTTTGCTTGTTACTTTTACATAATCCTCATCCGGGTTGACGCAGAGCGCAACGTTGGACGGAAGGGTCCACGGTGTGGTGGTCCATGCCAGGATGTAAGCGTCCTCGCCTTTTACTTTAAAGCGGACAACGGCAGAACGTTCTTTGACATCTTTGTATCCCTGCGCTACTTCGTGAGAAGAAAGCGGGGTACCGCAGCGCGGGCAGTAAGGAACGATTTTGTGTCCTTCGTACAGAAGACCTTTCTTCCAGATCTCTTTTAATGCCCACCACTCGGACTCGATGTAATCGTTATGATACGTAACGTATGGGTTTTTCATATCAGCCCAGAAGCCAACGGTATGGGAGAAGTCTTCCCACATTCCCTCGTATTTCCATACGCTCTCTTTACACTGCTCGATGAATGGCTCTACGCCGTATTTTTCGATCTGATCTTTTCCGTCCAGACCGAGTTTTTTCTCAACTTCCAGCTCTACCGGCAGTCCGTGGGTATCCCAGCCTGCTTTTCTCGGCACCTGATAACCCTTCATGGTACGGTATCTCGGGATCATATCCTTGATAACACGGGTCTCTACGTGGCCGATGTGCGGTTTTCCGTTTGCGGTCGGCGGTCCGTCATAGAACACGTAGGACGGATTTCCTTCACGCACTTTCATACTTTTTTCGAAGATCTGATTGTCTTCCCAGAACTTCTCAACCTGTTTTTCTCTCTCGACAAAGTTCATGTCGGTTGAAACTTTCTTGTACATGCTTGTACCTCCTGAAACTTAAGTTTCTCGTTTGATTTGCTCGCGTAAAATAAGAAAAAGCTCCCGCCCTGTAATAGGACGAAAGCTGTACTTATCGTAACCACCTGTTACATACTATCATATGCATTTCCTGTAACGGGGAACAACCGGCAACTTCTTACCACTGCTCTCCGGTTTTCTATATTTTATGCGCCGGGTACGCAGATTCAGAACTGCAACTTGGAAGTGATGTTCACCTGCCGCTACTTGTACCGGACTCCCACCATCCCCGGCTCGCTTTCCACAGACCGTTCACGCGCAGACTACTGTCTTCGTCATCGTTTTTCATGCCTTATTATAACTAGGGGCTGTAAGCGTTGTCAAGAGTGGAAAGCATATTTTATCGGTTCTTTTCCGCGATTTTACGGGATTTTCGGGGGTGTGCGTTGCTATTTGGATGGGGGAATGGTAAAATCGGGGTATAATCAAAAAACGGAAAGGAAGTGAAATCATGGGAAGATTTGTGAATCCGGACAACAGTGCATTTCAGGTTGCTCTCAATTCTGAAATCTATGTGGACAAAACAGGACTTTTATCGTATACCAACAAAGTTCTGGACACCATACAGGGCTATATCTGCAACAGCCGCCCGCGGCGGTTTGGAAAATCATTTGCTGCAAATATGCTGGCGGCCTATTACAGCAAGGGCTGTGATTCCAGAAAGATGTTTTCTGGCCTTGCGATCAGCCAGACGGCAGACTTTGAGAAGCATCTGAACCAGTACGATGTGATTCATCTGGACATCCAGTGGTTTCTTTCGAATGTCAGCGATCCGGAACAGATTGTGGCCTACATTACAGAATGTACACTGGCCGAGCTGCGTACCATCTATGCAGATCAGCTTCCGCCGGAAGTTTCCACCGTTCCCGACGCTCTGTCCCGGATCAAAGAGGCGACCGGACAGAAATTTGTGATTATTATTGATGAATGGGATGTCCTGATTCGTGATGAGGCCTCCAACCAGAAAATTCAGGATGATTACATTAATTTTCTTCGTGGAATGTTCAAAGGGACGGAACCGACGAAATATATCCAGCTTGCGTTTCTCACGGGTATTCTTCCGATCAAAAAATTGAAAACGCAGTCTGCCTTAAATAATTTTCATCAGTATTCCATGCTGAATCCAGGCCCGCTGGCTTCCTATATTGGATTCACAGAAGATGAAGTTTCCGCTCTCTGTCAGAAATACGGACAAAATTTTGAGGAAGTCAGACGATGGTACGACGGCTATCTGCTTGGAAATTACCATGTATACAATCCAAACGCGGTGACAAGTCTGCTTCTGGATGGGACATTCCAAAGCTATTGGTCGGAGACAAGCACATACGACTCGATGGTTCCTTTTATCAATATGGATTTTGACGGATTGAAAACAGCAATTCTGGAGATGCTTTCCGGCGCCGCAGTTCCTGTCATGGTTACCTCTTTTAAAAATGACATGGTCAGCTTTGTAAATAAAGATGATGTTCTGACGCTGCTGATTCATTTGGGCTATCTTGCCTACAATCAGCAGACACAGATGGCATATATTCCCAACGAAGAAATCCGCAGGGAGTTTCTGACTGCGGTGACTTCCAATCATTGGAATGAACTTTTCGCTTTCCAGCAGGAATCTGCGGATCTTTTAGATGCTACGCTCGATATGGATGAAAATGCTGTCGCTGCCGGAATTGAAAAGGTCCATGAGGAATATACTTCCGTGATTCAGTATCATAATGAAAATTCGCTCAGTTGTGTCCTCACGATTGCTTATTTAAGTACGATGCAATATTACTTCAAACCCATTCGTGAACTTCCGACCGGGCGCGGTTTTTCCGATTTTGTCTTTCTGCCAAAGCCGGAATACCGATACGATTTTCCGGCGCTTGTAGTAGAACTGAAATGGAACAAGAATGCGAAAACGGCACTGGATCAGATTAAAAGACAGCATTACCCGGCTTCCATTGCATCTTATACAGGGGATATTCTGCTGGTTGGTGTTAATTATGATAAGAAGACGAAGGTGCATGAGTGTCGGATTGAAAAATATTTGAAATCAGGAGAAAAATGATGAAAGTTGTGATTGCAATTGATTCTTTTAAAGGAAGCCTTTCCTCTCTGCAGGCTGGAACAGCGGCCGCCACCGGGATTTATCGTGTCGATCCGAAGGTGGAGACGGTTGTGCGCCCGCTTGCCGATGGCGGTGAAGGTACCGTTCAGGCACTGACCGAAGGTCTTGGCGGACGGCTTGTCTCCGTTTCGGTGACCGGTCCTGCCGGAAAGCAGGTTATCTGCCCGTATGGCATCATCGACCGGACGCAGACCGCCATTATCGAGATGTCGGGGGCTGCCGGTATTACGCAGGTACACGGCGATGAGAAAAATCCGCTGTACGCCACAACGTACGGTGTCGGTGAGGTTATCTGCGATGCCATCCGCAATGGCTGCCACCGCTTTATCATTGGAATCGGCGGAAGTGCCACAAATGACGGCGGTATTGGTATGCTACAGGCACTCGGTTTCGGACTGCTCGATGCAGAAGGAAAACAGGTTCCTTTTGGTGCTGTCGGACTGGAATCTCTTACCGCGATTACGGCAGATCACGTTCTGCCGGAACTTTCGGAATGCACCTTCCGTATTGCCTGCGATGTAACGAATCCGCTCTGCGGTTCCAACGGCTGCAGCGCCGTTTTCGGACCGCAGAAGGGCGCGGATGCTGTCATGATCAAACGTATGGACACATCGCTTGCCTCCTACGCCGCACTCTGCCGGAAAACATTCCCGAACGTCGACGCGGAATTTCCCGGAACGGGTGCTGCGGGCGGACTTGGATTTGCTTTTCAGACGTTTCTTTCTGCTTCGCTGGAACCCGGCATTCAGATCGTACTGGACGAAACCCGACTTCGTGATGATGTAAAAGATGCTGATCTTGTTATCACCGGCGAAGGACGGCTCGACGGACAAACCGTGATGGGAAAAGCGCCGATCGGAGTTGCAAAACTTTCAAAAGAATACTGCAAACCTGTCCTTGCGTTCTCCGGCTGTGTCACAAAAGATGCATCCACATGCAACGCCGCCGGAATTGATGCCTTTTTCCCTATTATGCGGAGCGTCGTTTCACTCGAAGAAGCTATGGATGTGAAAAATGCGGCAGAAAATATGGCCGATACGGTAGAACAGGCTTTTCGGCTATTTTTGCTTCAGTAAAGCGGATATTCGCAATCCGCTTCGCTACTTGCTTGATTCGGTTAAAACACAAGACCGTTTTCTCCTGCTTTAATTTTTGCAGGAAGGACAGAAAGCACGCCGCGCTCTCATCGTCTTAATTCCAGCAGATATTCTGTCGTTCCTGCTTCCAGCTGTTTCGTTCCTGCCCACCGAAATCCGTGGCGGTTGTAAAACGCAATGGCACGCGTATTTTTCTCCAATGCCCATAGATGGTCTGCGTCAAACTTTTCAATTACAAAGGTAATCAGCGCGTGGCCGACTCCGTTGTTCTGCAGACATGGATCTACGTATAGTTTACAGATTTCGGTTCCGTTGATTTCTGTAAAACCTCTTATAATTCCATCATCGTAGACATAGATGCGGTTTAAGATTTCTTCTTTCTTAAAGTACTGGTCGATCATCGGAACTACCTGCATTTCACCGAAGGAATAGGCCTCCTCGTGAAAAATCGGGAAATAATTGATTCGGTTGTTGAACACGAAAATTTCCGCAATTCTGGACAGGTCTTTCAGTTCTGCTTTTCTGATTTTCATATTTTCTCTCATTTTAATTTCCAATCAACACTTTCTTCCCCCGAAACGCAAATCCATAATACCTGATCCGCTCCTTTGCGATTCCTCTGGCAAGCAATTCTGTGTCATACTGTTTTTCCTGAATCTGACGAAGTGCATGCTCCACCGTCTCTTCCAGCGACTTTTCTTTTGATGTGTTCTGAACCTTAAATTCCATTACGATCGCATCCAGGTTTTCTTTCAATGGCTCCATTACTACGTCATACCTTCCGAATCCACTTTCTCTGTTGGAAGTGATTCTGTATTTTCCGGCCAGATCAACAATCAGCCCAAGGACAAATCCATGGTAAAATCTTTCTGGTTCGAGTTCCTCTGATGGTTTTCCGCCCGTGTCGAAACTGCTGAATGTCTGAAGTGCTACCTGATTCATAAACTGGTTCATATAATCCAGATCTCCGGCAAGCAGAGCATCTTTAAAATTGCCATATGCAGAATCTTCTTCTGTAAACCAGTCCTCTATCATTTGTTCAAACATCAGCATTGTCTCATGATTTGTCACTTTCAAATCATACTGGCGCTTTCCTGTTCGGTTATCCATTTCGTACCGATCCACTTTCAGATATCCGCTCGCAAGCATAAGACTCCAGATGGCTCCCCGCTTTCTGCCAAGCTGTTCAAAAATAACCTGCTCATCCAATTCTGTGCAGATCACTCTGCCGTTTAATAAATCTTCCATTTCCGTCTTGATCTTTGCAGGACTTCGACGGATCAGATTGGAGATCAGCATATTTCCGCTGGTGTCTGCCCAGTACGTTCCATATTCTCCCGTGTCCAGATATTTTGTAATGGACCACGGATTGTAAATATCCTTCCGTTTTCCAAAGGAAAATCCATCATACCAATAGCGGACGGTTCCTTTTTCATCGGACAGCCCATTTTCCTCCAGCGCATGAAAGACTTCTTCTTCTGTAAAGCCAAACGAGCCGCTGTACTTTTCCGATGTTGTTGTTACAACTTCAAGATTATTCAGATCGGAAAAGATAGATTCTTTACTGACTCTTGTTATTCCTGTCAGCAGTCCCCGTTCCATATAGGGATTCGTTTTGAATGTGGAATTGAACAGGCTTCTGATAAACGCAGTAAGATTCTCCCAATACCCATGAATATACGATTCCTGCAAAGGAGTATCATACTCATCCAGAAGAATAATCACCTTTTTTCCGTAATAGCGGCTCAGATAATCGGACAGATAATTGACAGCTACTGCTGCCGCATCATCCGACATATTTTCTTCAACGGAATCAAAATAGGCGCGGTCTTTTTCATTTAATACTTTGCTGGATTTGACAAATTCAAAAGTACTATATAATTTTACCAGCTTACGAATTACCGCTCTTCTTGCAGTCTCATATGTGGTTGCCTTGATATCTGCAAAGCTGAGGGAAATCACCGGATACGTTCCCTGCAGCTTACGAAATCTTTCCTCTTTCCAGATGACAAGGTCTTCAAAATATTTGCTGCATTCGGAATGATTTACGGAAAAGAAATATTCGACCATACTCATATTCAGGGTCTTGCCGAATCTTCTTGGGCGTGTGATCAGAGTAACACTGTCCTGATTGTCCCACCATTCCCTGATAAAATCCGTCTTATCGATATAAAAACAGTTATTCTTTCTGATGGATATAAAATCCTGATTTCCAATGGAAATTACTGATTTCATGGGTCTGCTCCTTCCTAAATCCTTTACCACCGACAGGCTTGCAAAAATTTATTTCTGTTTCTATTTTATCATATTTCTCTGGCAGAACAAAGATCATTCCCTGTCCGAAGCAATTATTTTCCATTGGATATTATGTTTTGACAGATGTCACGAACTATGCTTTCTCTGTCCTGATCCGCCGTTATTCTGGTTTCATACAGAACGGATGTATAATCTTTTTCGTTCCACCATCTCTGCATATCTTCTGCACTGAAATCATTGCAGTTCGGCTTTGTTTTGTGGCGCTTCACGGTCTCCTCGAAGGGGATGTCGAAGTAATATGCGTATATATTTTTTCCATATAAAGCTACTGCCAGCTCAAATAATGCACGATACCATTCCGCATTCAGTATTCCTTCCAGAATAACAATCTCGCTGTGTTTTCTTCCATATCGCAGAAGTTCTTCCAGAAGAGGCAGCGCCTTTGTATTTTCTCCGTCTTTGACTTTGAGCATATCTCTTCGGATAACATCCTGCGAGATCAGCATTGTATTATTTCCGAACACTTGCTGTAATTCCTTTGCAATAGTTGTTTTTCCACTGCCGGAATTTCCTCTTAAAATGATTAATTTATTCGTCCGTAAGCAATCGCCCATTGTCATTCCATTCTCCATACATAATTCCCGCTTTCGTATTATCTAAAAGTTTCTGCAAACGGCTCTGAAATATTTCTTTTTCCTCAAACATTGTAATTTTATACACTTTTCGCTATCTGCAGCGCCAGAAACAGCTTGTCCAGATCGTGGTTAGCGGCAGATAATCCATCCGTTTCATAGTTTCCTTCGATCAGCACATCTCCCGCAACAAGAAAATCATACAGTTCAAATCCATAAAAATCACTGATCGCCTGAACGCCTGCGAGTTCCATTTCCACGGCAATGCATCCTTCTTCTTTTCGTTTTCTTACAAGATTTACCGTTTCCCGAAGCATACTGTCTGTCGTCCATACGCGCCCCTGAACGTATGGCAGTTTCCTTTCTTTGAAAAATTCCGCCAGTTTGTCCGTGTTTTTTATTTTTATGTAGTCCTGCGGTTCTGCAAAATAATAGGACAGTCCTTCTCCCCGGTATGCCTCCGTTGGGAGAATAAACTTTCCATCGGTTGCTTCTTTGTCCAGACTGCCGCACGAGCCAAACATGATAAAGACGGATGCTCCTGTTAAATGATTGACTTCGGCAATCGTTCCTGCTGCAAGAGCGGAACCAATTGGTGTCAGGTAGAAAGCAATCGTTTCTTCCTCATATGGCAGAGTCCAAACCGGTATATTTCCATTGCATGCTCTTACTTCTGCAATCTGTCGGCATGGGAATTTTTCAAGCATGTATTCATATATTACTTTTGAAAAAATTACCATACATTTTTTTACCAGATGCTGCTTCTCCCCATAAAAATTCTCCAGCTTTACAATCGGCTCGCTGTTGATATCATAAGAATCAATAATCATTCTGTTTCCTCCATAAATTTTATTTATCTTTACCAAAAAGTCCCATATCCACCACCCTTACTGCGCAGACATGAGACTTCCGTTTTTATTTTTGCATTACTTCAATAACACATTCATGTTTCTTCGTTTTTTTATTATAATTGATACCGGCAAGCATTCGAACCACAGAATCTTTCAGGCCATCCATATCCATTTGAATATAAATTTTTAAGGCCTCATACGTTTCCGTCTGGTTCCAATAGGTTCCGAATTTGTGGCGCAGCATGGCTTCTACCACAGATTTCGGGCTATACATGGAATAAATTTCGTCTCCAGTCTGCCGATGCGTAATCAACTGATAACCATCGTACCACGTTTTTGCTTCTTCAAAACTCATCTCATATTTTTCACAGAGGGCAGATATCTCCTGCTCTGTGAAGCCAAAATATTCCGCCAGATCACCGGGATCTGTCATGGAATACTCGGTAAATATATTTAGTGCAGAATGAGAACCATTTTTGTTTGTGAACTTTTCTTTTTTCAGACTTTTCAGCAATACCTTTCGATTATATACATGCGTATTCCACAGTATTTCCATGCTTCTGAATTATTTTCATTAAATCATCAGCCTGCATCCAAACGGTTGCTGTATTATCATTTGGATGAACACCAATTTTATTTCCGACAAATTCCACGTCCATGAAGACTTGAACTCTGTGTTCGGCATCGTTTAGAATACCAAGCGGCGTAACGGCACCGGGTATCAGTTTCATAATATCAAATAATTCCTCCGCAGCTGCAAAAGAAAGTGCACGCAGACCACGTTGCCTGCGAAACGCTTTCAAATCTACTCGCTTGTTCCCTTTCATCGTTATCAAATAATAATTACGTTTTTTATCGTCGCGAACAAATAAATTTTTAGCGCCCCACTCTGGATACGGCAAATCAACAGCATCTGCTTCTTCCATATTGAAAACTGCCTTATGTTCCGTAATTTCATACGCTATATTTTGCCTTTTTAAATAATGATATATCTCTATCTTATCCATACTCTTTTATCTCTGTAAACTGAAATTGAAATATACCCTTATTTTTCATACTTTTCAATCCGGCATTCATGTTCTTTTGTTTTTTCATTGTAGTTAATTCCCACCAGCAAAAGCTCCCCTGCATAGCATGCAACAAACTCCGGATATTTTCCGTCTCTGATCTGATCTAATGCTGCTCTGACGCTTTTGTCCCATTTCAGTTCCACAACAAGCGCCGGGTAATAATTCTGAAACTCCGGCTTTGGAATAAACACAAAGTCTGCAAATCCACGACCCGCGGGAAATTCGCGGATTGGTTTGAAATAGTATTGCATGGAACTCAAATAGGCAATGGACAGAACACTGCTGAGTGAGTTTTCATTGTTATACTGAATCACAGAAGTATATTCCCTGTGAATTTTTTCAATTTCTTTTGCTACTGCGTTTCCATTCATCTGAATTGTATCTTTCAGAAGCTGCTCTGATTCTTTTTGAAATACAATCAACTCATTCCATTTTTTCCTTTTCGTTGCCAGAATCAATTCCTGACGGATTTCCTCATTCGGAATAAAAGCAGTTCTAAATGTCCGATCATAGGCCAGATATCCAAGGTGAATCAGATACGTCAGCACATCGTCTTTATTGGCGAAGCTAACGGTATCGTTCTGAAAAGAGGTAACATCAACCGGAACATGATCTCCTGAAAGCATTTCGATTACGGCACTTTTCAGGCCATCAAAATCCATATTGATCAGCGGAACAATCGCCTCATAGGATGCGGTTCCGGACCAGTAGCTCTGGAATTCGCCTTCGAGCATCAGGTTCACAACGGCATTTGGATTGTATACATGATATTTCCCAATCTGATAACCGTCGTACCATCGTTTGACTTCTTCAAACTTCTGACCATATACTTCACATAGTTTTTGAACTTCTGTTTCTGTAAAACCTACATATGGTGCAATCGGCCCGGCATACAGCATCGAATAATCTTTGAAATTGTTCAGCGCCGACTGTGTCTTTTCTTTTTTTACAGGCAAAATACCTGTCAGATATGCCAGTTGAATATATTTTGTCGGCTCCGTCCCTTTGAACATCGCCCGCAGAAAATTGATATATTCTTCCTGTGTTTTGAGATCCGCCGCCTCGTCACGAATCAGAACATCCCATTCGTCTATAATCACAATAAATTTTGTCCCGGATGCCGCGTTGATCCGCGACAGCGCCTCCGGCAGTGACCGGATTTCTTCTGGAAGGATATGGGGATAATATTCTTTTAACTCCGAAATCGTTTTTTCTGAGATATAAGAAACAATCCGCTCCGGTCCGCCTGCCGGTTCCATACACCATTGGATATCCCAGTGGAGCACATCATACTGATTCAGATGTTTTTCAAAATCCTTTGCCCTGCTGATTTCCAGCCCGGAAAACATTTCTTTCGAACTGCAGCCCTTGCTGTAATACGCGGTGAGCATGTTTGCCGTAATTGATTTTCCAAACCGCCGCGGGCGGCTGTTGCAGATATATCCCTGCAGAGTGTTCATGACTTTATTCGTATAAGTCAGCAGTCCTGTTTTATCAACATAAATCTCAGAATTTAATGCAACCGCAAATGCTTCATTTCCCGGATTCAGATAACTTCCCATGCAAATCCCTCCCGTCAACATTTTATATGACTCATTATACTTGATCCCTCGGACTATCACAAGGACAGGATTTTCCCACGCAGCTTCCGGTTTTTCACTTTCGTCCTCCTGTGAGAATCCCATACAATTCCGGTCTTCTGTTTTTCAGTCCGCATTTTTCCCGCTTTCTGCATTTCCTGCATTTCGTTGATACTAAAATCAGACATGTTATTATCCTTCATCCTCGTAAATAATGATTTGAAAATATTGTAACTATTCAGAGCCATGCGAAATGGAAGAAAAATCGCGAATCATGTTTACATGAATGAGCTATTTTTCTGGAATTTCATATGGCGAGATGGGACTCTGAATAGTTACAAAATATTATACCCTATAAATGCTTCAATGGTAAACTTTCATTTTGCCGCATAAAAAATACGCGCCGCATTTCTCATCAAAATCATGAGTATGCGGTGCGCAGTTTTTATTTTGCTTTTTTCTTCTCTCTTTTCACAAAAAGACAGACACATGCAACAACAAAAACAGCCGTTGCAGCGATCAGTACCGGCCATACCGGCAGTGGACAGACGCTTGCGCTGATCAGTTTCAGTCCCTGGTAAAGTGTGTATACACCGAAAATTGAAAAGATGACAAACGCCAGTGTATTCAGCAGCCCATCCGGTGTCTTGCTCTTTAAGAGATAGCCGACCAGCATTCCGAGAATATCCGCTGCGAACAGTCCGAGAGAACATCCGATCCATACAACGAATGCGGATCCCATACCTTCATTTGCACCAAAGGTGATTGCGGTAAGCTGTGTTTTGTCTCCGAGCTCTGCTACGAAGAACGTACAGAAAACGGCGAGCGGTGCGAACCGAATTTTGGATTTGCCGCCTTCTTCCTCTTCCTCGTCATCATCACCGGAAATGGTGGATGCTGCGAAGTAAAGAAATGCGAGTGCTGCAATCGTCTTAATCAGCCAGTCCGGAATGAATTCGCTGACGAGGCCGCCTGCGAGAACCGCCATTCCATTCAGTACCAGAATCGCGGCTGCGGTTCCCAGGATAATGTCTTTCAGCTTGTACTTCGAAGTAAGCGCAATCAGCATGAGCTGCGTCTTATCGCCCATCTCTGCGATGAACTCGGTAAGAAACACCTTTAGAAATAACACCATTTTCCATTCCCCTTATCTTATAATGATATAAATGGCATATGCGGCATAAAATGCGACCATACAGAAACCTTCAACTCTTCCGATTTTCTTTTTGGTTCCTGCAAAAATCCATACACATACCGTGAATACGATCAATACACACAAATCAATTATATTTTCCGTAATAATGGCCATCGGGCTGATTGCGGATGCAATGCCAAGTACCATAAGAATGTTGAAGATATTGGAACCGATCGCGTTGCCAAGTGCCATATCAACTTCATTCTTTCTGGCAGCAACGATAGAAGTTACGAGTTCCGGAAGGGAAGTTCCGATGGAAACAATGGTCAGTCCGATCAGAGTCTGGCTCATTCCGAGATCGCCCGCGATTCTCGCTGCGGCATCTACGGTCACATCTCCGCCGACTGCAATGGCGACTGCTCCGCCGACGATGAACACGATACTCTTCGGAACGGAAAGCAGCTTAATATCCTCGTCCAAACCGCCTTCAATTTCAACTTTTTTTCCTTCTCGGTTTGCCTTTAATGCAATCTGAACCATGTAGACAATGTAACCTGCAAAGAATCCAATTAAGATCACGCCGTCCAGGTGACCGAGCATCATACCGGATTTATCGCCGAGTCCGCTGATTCCCAAAACCATTAAAAGTCCGGCGCAGATCAGGGACAGCGGGATGTCTCTTTTGATGGTTTCCTTTGCAACTTCTACAGTAGTCAGTACGGCACAGACACCGATGACAACCATCAGGTTAAAGATATTGGAACCGATGACATTACTGACGGCAAGCTCGTTGTTGCCGGTAAGTGAAGCCGATACACTGACCGCGGTCTCCGGAAGTGATGTTCCCATGGCAACAATGGTCAGTCCGATGATGATCGACGGAACGTGCAGTCTCTTTGCTGCGCTTGAGCTTCCTTCTACGAAAAAGTCCGCACCTTTGATCAGCAGGACAAAACCGATGACGAGACAGACAAGCACAAGAGCAAACGGGGCGTTGTTGATGAAATTTTCCATGTTTTCCTCCTTTGTTTTCCAAGCATATATTCCAAAATAGTATCGTTAACAGAAGCAGGTTTTACTCATTATCCGCAAAAAAAGACTCATGTATATCAAGGAACATCCGATATGCGATACACCGGTGATTCATCGATATACATGAGTCTCATTATTTAAGATTTGCCAGATTATACTCTTTTCTTATAATCAGAATGTTGACAAATCACACATTCGTGCTAACTACTCCCTCATGGAATATTACATTACTTGATAAATACTATCAAATGTCTTCGGGGTTGTCAACAAAATTTGACTTTTTTATCCGAAAGATTTCAGCCCCGCTTACGAATGCATACCAGTCATGGGTGCAGAATACTTTACAAAATATAACAAACCGAATATCCTAAAACGAGAAAAACTTCATTTTCATGATAGTCCATTTTTAAACTGATCTATCTTTTCTATGGTACTCACCTCTCTATTCGTCCTGTGTTTCCATCTCTTCGAGTTCCAGTTCCGTTTCCATCATGCGTTCCAGCAGGGATTCCTGTGTCTGATTTTCTTCGTCTATTTTCGTCTGAAGCTCCATCAGCCGTTCGTAATTTGCGGAAAGTTCCGGGTCCATCATTTCCAGTTGAAGTTCTGACATTCTGCTCTCACTCTCCGCAAGCTGCTCCTCGTATTTTTCGAGTTGCCGTTTTAAGCGGGACAGAATTTTTCCCGGATTATAATATTTCTTTTTGTCAAACACATCATCCAGTGTCGGAACGTCGGCTGATTTCCGTACAATTCCTCCCGCATTTCCCGTTTCTCTGCCCGGTGTCTGCCGTTTGATTTCTTCGAGATACTGTGCATAATTCATTCCGTAAAATTGTACGTCGCTCTCGCCGAACTCCAGAATGCCGGTTGCCACCTGGTTGATGAAATAACGGTCGTGCGATACGAACAGAACGGTTCCCTCGTAGCTGGTCAGCATTTTTTCCAGCGCTTCTTTTCCCGCCAGATCCATGTGATTCGTCGGCTCGTCCAGGATCAGGAAATTCGGTTTCGTATAGAAAATCCGGCAGAGCTCCAGCCGCACTTTTTCACCGCCGGAGAGCTGCCCCATTTTCTTTTCGACATCCTCACCGGAAAACAGAAAGGCTCCCAGTGCGCTTCGGACATCGTTGCGAAGCAGGTTCGGATAAAGACTCCAGAAATAGTCGAGCACCGTCTGCTCCGGGTCGAATTTCTGGTTGACTGCTTGGTGCTGATCGAAGTAGGCAAAATCCACGCGGTTTCCAAACTGATAGCTTCCGCCTAATGCCTTGATTTCGCCCACAACGGTTTTCAGAAGCGTCGACTTTCCTTTTCCGTTTTCTCCGATGATCACAATCCGTTCTGCTTTTTTGATGACGGCCGAAACCTCGCTCAGGACGGTATCGTATCCGATTTTCAGTTTCTTCATCGTGAGCACATCCGTATAGCTTTCGCGTACCGGATGGAATAAGGCGTGGAATGTCCTCGTGTCAAACCGCCGCGGTTTCTCAATTTTTACCATGTGCTCGATCGCCATTCGTTTCGAACGGGTGGCCGCAACTTTTGTCGGTGTGTTTTTCCATTTTTCAATCCACGCCGTCAGACGCTCGATTTCCTTCTGCTGCGCTTCATAGTCTTTTTCCTGTTTGATCTGTGCTTCTTCTTTTTGTTTCACAAATGCCGAATAATTTCCCGGATACCGTTTGATGTCACCGTATTCGATTTCATACGTCACATCAATCACGCGGTCCAGAAACATGCGGTCATGTGATACAATGATAACGGCATTTTCGTAGCTTTTCAGATAATTTTCCAACCACTCCACTGCAGCGATGTCGAGGTGGTTGGTCGGCTCGTCCAGAAGCAGGATGTCCGGGCGCTGTAAGAGGAGCTGAATCAGGGCAATTTTTGTCTGCTGTCCGCCCGAAAATTCACCGATCGGTTTTTCCAGATCTTCGAGCGCAAAACCAAATTTCTGGAACATCGTTTCCATATCTTTTTTCCAGCTGTACCCGTGCAGACTCTCGATTCTCCGCTCCAGAAAATCGTACTCCGCCAGCAGCTTTTTGTGATCTTCCGTCTCGGCGAGCAGCTTTTCGATTTCCTTTTTTCGTGCCTCGCACGCAAAGACTTCTGAGAAAGCCTTCTCCAGCTCCTCTTTTACCGGCACATCTCCATCGGTAAAATTAATCTGGCGCAGAAAACCGATGTTCTGTTTTCCGCTCATTGTAATCCCGCAGGTCTCATCGCTGTCCAGATTACTCATCTCAATATCCCCGGCAATCAGCCGCAGCAGCGTCGTTTTTCCACAGCCGTTTCTACCGACAATTGCAATTTTTTCTGTATCGTGAATTTCGAAATTCACACTGTTTAAAATCGTATCCGCGCCAAACTGTACTTTTGCATTTCTGATCTGATATCTCATGTTTTATACCTTTTCTGTTGTGTGAACCTCACAGTCGGTATTTTCACGGAGTCTGACATGTCGAAAATAGTTCGACTGTGACTTACCTCATGTCAGTGGAGGATACCGATTTCTCTCCGCCCGCCACTGCTGTTATGTTTCTTTTAACAATTCATCCCACCGCTTTAGAAGCGGGGGACTTCTTGTCTACTGATGTTAAAATTCTGCTTCCATTATACCGTCTCCGCCCTTCGTTCTCAATGCCAAAAATTTTTCGAATCAAATTTGGTACGCCTGCGGCATAAAAATATCTCTGTTTTACTGATTTGCTCCAGTAAAACAGAGATATTTAACTTCCTATATATTCCGAAAGTCCCTTACGCAAAAATACTACTCATGAGTAGTATATAATATTCTTCTCTTTTTTTCAATGCTGTCTCTTAACAGATTTTCCCAACCAGCACTACAATCCCAGCTGTCACAAGTGCAATGATCAGATACAGAATCGTCGCCAGGCCTCGTTTTGTCAGCACGGTTTTCCATGGTTTTATGTACGGAATCCCTTCCATTCCTTTGATCTCCCATATTTTACTGTGTCCAACCCACACCCGGTCAAGCATAATTCCGTCGAACCAGTTCATCACCACAAGGAAGAGGTAGGATTGGAGATATGCCGTCTTGAAATCGGTGACTTTATTCCAGACAAAAATGATCGCGATCAGCACCACGAACAAAATGATGCAAAATGGAATCATAACCTGCTTTCCTTTTTTCATGACCGCATCTTTGTCGATCAGTCCACGTTTATCGGCTTCTTCTATATATTCCTTTGGGTAAAAATAAACACAGTTCATTCCATCATTTCTTACCAGACACTTTACCATCAGAATAAACAGAAGACAGTATAATATGTTTTGCAACAACAGCATCTCACATTCCTCCTCAGACTACCGTTTATGTTTCTTATAGCTTCATGTTAGTTCAGGCTAATCACATTGTCAAGAGGACTTGCTGTTTTTACATTAACACTGCCGCAATGGATAAATTATAATCGTTTATAAAGCAAAAAAAGAAACGAGCAAGTCCTGTCAGGCATAAACCTTACCCAGTGAAAACCCATTTCTTTTTTAGACAATGTCAAAGATACCATACTTCTTTCTCCCATCGAACTTTCTTTACACTCGTCCCTCATTTATTTTACAATTTCTATTTCAGATTGCAAAACTCATCCGCCGTCAGCTCATAGTCGACAGAAGATTCCATTTCCCCCAGCTGATTTTTCCAGGAATTGTAATGGACTGCGGTTTTGCGGAAGCCGAGTTTCTCGTAGACATGCTGTGCTCTTGTGTTTTTGAGGTTGGTATCAAGAAAAATAACGTTGGCTCCCATGCGGAACAATTCTTCTATGAGCATGCTCAGTACAACTCTTCCAATGCCTTTTTCCTGGTAATCGGATTCGCAGATTTTGATTCCGATTTCATATCGATGATTTTCGAATACATAGAAACTCATTTCGCCGATTCGCACATCGTTGTATTCTATGATGAGTCTTCGTCTTGTTTCATCGCTGTCGTCGGCAATCTGTTTTTCAATTTCCGCTGCGCTTGTCCCAAGCCCGTTTGGAAATCCGGCGTGGGCCATGACGGTTCCATCGTTCCACCAGACGGCTAATTGTTCACAATCTTTCTTTTCGGCATTTCTAATGCACAGCTGATTGTATTTTATGTTCATTTCTTCTCTCTTTCTCTGCAATCACTTACAGCTTAGACTCATACCATTCCTCCGCCGTTTTCTCAAATCCGACCGACTGGAACATGCGCTGGCTTTGTCCATTAAAAGAATAAATATTGGCTTTTACCCGCTCCATTCCCTTTTCTCTTGCAAGCTTCAGCATCTCCAGAACGCACCGTCTTCCAATATGCTGATTCTGGTATTCTTTACAGACAACGACAGCGATTTCACTATTCTCTCTCAGCGAAACATCTCCCACCAGCACGCCCTTATATTCTATATAATAGCAGTCACCGTGCGCGGTAAGATAATCATACATCCGATGCAACAGCTCCACATCATACGGCTTCTCCCGGTTGTCCACCTGCCTACACACGTCCAGATCCTGATACCACGGAAGAGAGGCCTCGTCATTCCTGTAATATGGGATCAGCCGGAGTTCATTGTCTATGATTCGTTCGGTCATTTTGGTTTGGCTCCTTGTTTTTTGATCTTAAAGTGCTGCAATTTCCTCTGTAATTTCACAGACACTCTTATTACTCGTATCAATTTTTACCGTATCAAGTACCTGATACATCTGAATTCGTGCAATGCTTTTGTCCATAATCTCTTCCGTACGAATCTTATTTGCGATGTCGGATAATAACCGCTTCCGCAAATTTGCTTCATCCACGATCAGCGAAATTTTAATCACTCTGCATTCTTCCGTGTCCAGCTTACTGACGATTTCATCAACAATACTCTGCTCATGCATCACCCAGCAGAAAATAACGTTTTCATAAGCGCTGCAATGCAGAAAGTTATTCAGCAGATAACAGATGTTGTCCATCACCATCTCTTTCGTCTCATCCGTCACCTGAAACGGATCGGCGTCCCAGCACCAGTCGCCGTCAAGAAAAACGCTGTTCGCCAGATCTTTTTTCAGCTGCTGACTTACCGTCGTCTTGCCAACGCCCATCGTTCCGCCGATCAAATATAATGTTTTCATTTTTCTCTCCCCATAACACGAATATCCGAAAAAATATCGTTTTCAAAAAGGATTTCAAATCCATCTGCCGGCTGAAATCTGCCATTCAGGATTTCTTTTCCATGGAAGGATATTTTTCTTACTTTGTTTTCCGCATCTTTCACTTCAATTTCACAGTAAGAAAGCAAATATGCACAGATCGCCGTCGCATGAGAAACCACGAGTGCTGTTTCTCCTTCTTTCATCTGTCCGACGATAGAATCGATCGCGGTTTTCATCCGCACCTTCACTTGATTTAACGATTCCCCGCCCGGATTGCGAAAATCGTGATCTTCATACTGTTTCAGCCAGAAATCCTCCCTGGCATCCCCGATCGTTCTTTCATGCAGCTCCTTCACAATGACCGGGTGATCTGCGATGAATTCAGCCGTTTCCATTGCTCTCCGATAAGGTGAAGAAAAGCATCTGTCCACATTTGAAAATATATTTCTTTTTGATACAGCAAGCGCTTTTCCCTCTTCCGATAGAGGAATCTGCTCATTCGGCATATCCCCTTTTTCCGGGATGGAATGCCTCATTAAAAATATTTTTTTCATTTCACTCTCCCCTGCTGTTATTCCTAAAGTTTTTTAATCAAAAACATCTCCATCGGCTTTTTTCCATATCCTTTTTCTGATGTTCCCCAGCGATAAAAAGCATGGTGCAAAACGGAGTATTATCCCAGAAAAGATTATATTGCAGCAATCAAATGTTTCCAGCGGACCTGCTCTTGTGGATATTCTTGATAAACTGATACGAATGGATGTTGTTGCAAAAGAAGCTCCTATTAACGATGAAAATGATGTGTCGCACGGACGGAAGCTTCCCACAGTTCCACCAGCGTTTCCATCCGCGGCATTCTCTCCTGTACTTCATATATTGTTATCTTACTCATCTTCCTTCCACAGCTTTCCTTCTTTATAATGTTTCCTGCAAAGCGCCACATAACTCTCGTTCGATCCAAGGAAAATCTGCGCGCCTTCCCGAACGATTTTTCCGTCTGCGTATCTCGTATTGCACTGCGCCCGTCTTCCGCACCAGCAGACCGTTGGGACTTCCTCGATGATGTCAGCGATTTCCATCAATCTTCTCGAACCCGGAAACAGATGTGTCTGGAAGTCCGCACGCAGACCGTAGCAGAGAACCGGAATCCCATAAAAATCCACGATGTCCGAAAGCGTATCAACTTCCTCCGGAGAAAGAAACTGCGCCTCGTCGATCAGAACCGCATCCACTTTCTTTCCGTGATACCGGTATTCCCCGCTGTCTGTACTCCAGGTCTCTGAAATTTCTTTTAAAAATTCATCCACATATTCCGCCGGTGCCTCCAGCCCGATGCGGGACTTGATTTCATGTTCTCCGTCGCGGTTGTCCGTCCGCGGCTTCAACAGGACAGCATACTGCCCGCGCTCCTCATAATTATAGCGAACCATCAAAATATTAGCAGATTTCGAACTGCCCATCGCGCCGTAGCGGAAATATAATTTTGCCATTGTTTTTCGTCCTTTTGTCTTTTCTTATTCTTTCAGTTCTTTCCGTAAAAACGGCTCCTCATCAAGCTCTGCGTTTTCAAAGCTGTGATAAAATTTATCTGCATTTGGATTTGTCGCCCGAATCAGATAATATTGGTTAATCCCATGTTTCCTGCAGTCTTTTTCCATCTCCTGAAACAGCCCCTGCGCAACGCCTTTATGTCTGGCTTCCGGCAGCACATAAACCCAGTCCACATACGCCATCCGGTAACCGTCCTGCATACATCCGTAAAAATGATACTCAATCCGCCCAAGAACCTGATCATTCTCCATAGCAAGAATGGATATTGTATTCTGATAGAAGGGATCTTTTACTCTTCTTCGCAGCCCTTCCCGATCCACCGCTTCCACATGCATCATCTCCGGCTCTGCCCCCATTTCTTTTCTATAACAGAAAACTACCGACAAACCTGCTTTTATCGATAGTTTCTTCAATTTTTATTATAACCGATCCCGCTCTGTTTTCCAATTAAAAAGGCAGAAGAAATGAAACCTTTTATCCCGTTTCCATTTCCTCTGCCTTTCTTACATTTCTTTCCTCTTCTGATTCCTCTTCTTCCGCAGGTTCTCTTTCTTCTGCCGGATTTCCCTCGCCTCCTGTTCGCTGCTGATGCGGATGGTTTTCACGACGAAGAGTTTTCCTTCATCCGAATGTTTCATGCGGGCTTTGCCTTTCAAATATCCGTGCTCCGGGCACCAGGCTACGCAGTAGTAGTTTTTCCCGCCGGCCGAAAACCAGCGTAAGCGTTTTCTTGCCGTTTTCCCGCAGATGCAGCAGTGCGTGCTGCAGACCTCGCGGTCGTGCATGGCTTCTTCTTTTGTGTCGAATTCGCGGGAGATGAATTTCGTGTAGCCATTATAGACGGCGTGGATCTCCTCTTTTTTCGATTTCGGGTTCTGATATACGTCGATCGAGTCGTACGCCAGCACAACATCCATATCGATGCGCGCAAAAATGTCGGCCGTATATTTTGCATCCGAAAGCGCCTGATGAAAATGCTCGTCCTTCGGGAGATGGAGGAAGTCGGCGGCGTACTCGAGCGCCCGGCGGCTCTTCATCGTTTCGTACTGGATCGCGAACAGTTTCTGTACATCGTAAAAATGAATCGGCCCGCGGATCAGCGACAGGAGGTTATAAAATTTCATGTTCCGCTGGAGCTCCGTCAGGTCTCCCGGTCCCCAGGTGCCGAACATGCACGCACCGCCGGAGAATGCAAAAAATTCCTGCACGGCCTGCGCAAATGGGATTCCGTTCTGCAGATCCTCTTCTGTCAGTCCGACGACCTCGCGCGTCCGGTGATGGAGATGCTGGTAGACCACCGGTTTTACAATCCGGTGAAACGTTCCCAGCACATTCCGCTCACCATCCATCTTCACCGCGCCGATCTCAATAATCTCAAATGGCAGCTTCGGGTTCTCTTTTCCTTTTCCATAGGGACACTGGTTCCATTCCAGGTCAAAAATCACATAGTCCATTGTATTGTCAATCCTTCATTCTGTGTCGTCTGTCCCTATTATAAATGATTTTGATATAATGAGCAACTATCTGGCAATTCCATTCTCTGCCCATTCTGGCAATTTTCTTCCTGTGCATTACATTTCCCATTCATTTCATCCTGTTCTCTTTCAAACTTAACGCTTCTTTTATTGAAATCCCAGGGTAAATCCGATATAATATTTTTAACTCCGGCCTTCGTTTTTACTCAAAAAAATCACCTGAAAAAGCCGGAAATATTACGAATTTAGATGAGCATCCGATATGAAAACAAAATTAACGCAAAAACAGATTCGATTTCAGGCGCTTCTGCTGTTTTTTATTACATTTTTTCTTGTCGAGCTCTGCGCCGGTTTTCTGTATCAGAATCAGTTAAAGGAAGCAAAGCTGAAAGCTGACTATACCGCACAGACGACCATCGGCCGCGTGAAATCGCAGTTAAACCATTATCTTGCCGAATCCAATCTGATGAAACACATGATTGAAGCCGGTTATACCGTCAATGACGAAGAGTTTTCCGTCCTCTCCTCGCTGATGCAGGACGACCAGAATGTCATCAAAGCACATGAGCTTGCAAAGGACGGCATTGTCACACTGATTTATCCGATGCGTGGAAACGAAGCCGCTCTCGGACTCAATACGCTCGAAAATCCTGCCAGACGGCAGGAGGCCACTCTTGCCAAAGAGAGCGGTGAGTACACCATCGCAGGACCATTTGAACTGCAGCAGGGCGGCATCGGCGCACTGCTTTTTGACCCGATCTACACAACCGATGACAGTGGAAACAAGACCTTCTGGGGCTTTTCGCTTCTCGTTCTCGACTGGGAATCCTTTCTGGATGAAATCGAACTGAATACGCTGGAAGAAGCCGGCTATACCTACGAAATCTGGAAAATTTCTCCGGCCACCGGCGAACACGTTTCCATCGCACACTCCGGTAATTCCCGGCGTTCCGATGCCATGGAAGTTCTCTGCACCGTGCCGAACGACACCTGGCATTTTGAAATTGTACCGAAAAACGGCTGGCTCAGTCTGCTGCAGGTTTTTGTTTTCTTTGCACTCGGGCTCATCCTTTCCCTGCTTGCCTCTATTGGTTTTCTGCAGTTCCAGATGCGCCGCTATAAAGACGAGATTCACGCAGCAGAACTGGAAAAAGCCGTACAGGAAGCACAGTCTGCCAACGAAGCAAAAACACGTTTTCTGTTCAACATGAGCCACGACATCCGAACCCCGATGAATGCCATCATCGGTTTCTCGGATCTGCTGGAAAAGCACATCGACGAGAAGGACCGCGCGGTCGACTACATTGCAAAAATCAAGTCCTCCAGCAGTTTTCTGCTCTCCCTGATCAACTACGTGCTTGAGATGGCGCGCATTGAGAGCGGTAAAGCCTCGCTGAAAATCGAGCTCGGCAGCTACAGCGAGCTGATCAATTCCCTGAATGCAGTGTTTGAGCCTTCGTTAAAAAGCAAAAATCTTTCCTATCTCTGTTACAACACGGTGGAACACGATGCCATCCTCTGCGACCGGACAAAAATACGGGAGATTCTGCTGAATATCATCAGCAACTCCATCAAGTATACGCCGGAGGGCGGAAAAATTTCCGTAAAAATCGAAGAGACACCGGCACCAAGGAAGGGCTTTGCCTCCTACCGCATCACCGTGAAGGACAACGGCATCGGCATGAGCAAAGAGTATCTGCCGCATATTTTTGAAGAATTTACAAGAGAACATTCCTCCACCGAAAGCCACATCACCGGAACCGGCCTCGGCCTTCCGATCGTAAAATCCCTCGTGAATCTGATGGGCGGAACGATCGATGTGGAAAGCGAACTCGGTGCCGGAACAATAACTACGATCTGCCTCACGTTTGAACTTCCGACCGAAGAACAGCTTGCGGCTCACCAGCATAAAGACGAGATTCTCGAGCAGTCCCTGCAGACGCTTTCCGAAAAACGCGTGCTGCTTGCCGAGGATAATGACCTGAATGCAGAAATTGTACTCACCGTTCTGGAAGAAAACGGCATTCACGCCGAGCACGTAAAAGACGGCGCCCTCTGCTTAAAAGCAGTCCAGAACGCACCAGAAGATTATTACAATGTTATTCTGATGGATATTCAGATGCCGAACATGAACGGCTATCAGGCCGCAGAAGCGATCCGTGCACTCCCGGGAAAACGCGGGGAAATCCCGATTGTCGCCATGACGGCAAACGCGTTTGAAGAGGACCGCCGAAAAGCACTGGAATCCGGCATGAACGCCCATATCGCGAAACCCGTTGACGTTTCGGTTCTTCTCGAAACACTTTCCAGGTTTTCATGACCTTTACAGATCCCGATGCACCGCGCCTCTTCTATGGAATTTTAACTTCCATCGACGATCAGAAACCCAAAAACAAATAATATGCATGAAAAAAGGAGCGTTCCCGTAAAGAGAACAGCTCCTTTTTTCATGCGCCGCAGCGGACGCTTTTATTTCTCGTTTTTCAGCAGCTCCAGGTTTTTGGAGATCAGCTCGCATCTCTGTTTTACGCAGTCCGGGGATCTGTGCGGATCCTGCGGTGTGTTGAACAGATAGTCCTCGAGTTTGTCGATTGTGGTAGTTGCTACATGCATTCTTGTATCGCAGGATGCATAGTAGATGTAAACCTCTCCGTTCTCACGCGCAATCGCGCCGTTTGTAAATACAACGTTGGAAACGTCTCCGACTCTCTCTTTTCCAAGCGGAACCAGGAATACACCGGACGGCTCTGCAATGACTTTGGACGGATCGTTCAGATCGGTACCGAAGACATACAGAACGTAGCGAAGGCCTGCTGCTGTATTTCTTACACCGTGTGCAATGTTGATCCAGCATTTCTTACCTCGGATCGGCACTGCTCCAGCACCGTTTTTGGACTCGGTCAGGGTATGATAAATACGTTTGCTGATGATCTTCTCCTCGTCGATGACAGCGTGTGTGATATCATCGCAGAGTCCGAAGCCGATTCCTCCGCCGCTTCCGGTCTCAATGAAACCATCCATCGGACGGGTGTAGAAGGCATATTTTCCGTCTACGAACTCCGGATGCAGAACAACGTTTCTCTGCTGCGGAGAACGTAAGGTTTTCAGGTTGTCCAGACGCTCCCAGGTCTTCAGGTCTTTCGTTCTTACGATACCAGCCTCAGCAACAGCCGCGGACAGATCCGGATCGTTTTTGTCCTTGCTCTCAGAGCAGAACACTCCGTAAATCCAGCCGTCCTCGTGCTGGGTCAGACGCATGTCATAAACGTTGGTTTCCTCTGCGCAGGTATCCGGCAGCACAACCGGGTAATCCCAGAAATGGAATCCGTCGATACCAGTATCACTCTCTGCAACAGCAAAGAAAGATTTTCTGTCATTGCCCTCCACGCGGACAACGAGATAATACTTTCCATTCAGATAAATCGCGCCGGAGTTCATCACAGCGTTGATGCCGAGACGCTCCATAAAGTACGGATTCGTCTCCTCATCCAGATCATATCTCCAGTGAACCGGAGCGAACTCTCTTGTCAGCACCGGATACTCATAGCGGTCATAAATACCGTTGTAAAAATCTGCTTTTGTGTTCTTTCTTGCCACAAGGCGGTCTACCTTGGCTTTTTCCACATAATACTGTTTATTCAGCATCTTTTAACCTCCCAATTACTTCCATACACATACGTCCATTGTGATACGGGCATTTCCACGGTTCTACAATCGGCTCATGAATCGGGCTTCCGTCTGCATTCACGCACCAGAACCACTCAGACCCCTCTCGTTTGTCGATCACATATTCCTTGATGTAGCCCCAGATGTCTTTTGCCGCATCGAGATACTTTGTTTCCTCCGGTTTTTTCTGCCATGCATTTAAAAATCCAACGACTGCTTCTGCCTGTACCCACCAGACTCTTGTGGTATCATCCACACCGCGCTCGCACTCATTCATCAGCGAATGATTTTTGTATGCCGTGTTGTAGATATTTTCCGCAATCTCTCCGGTGATCGGCAGCAGTTTTTCCCGGTAAGCCGGATCGCCGAGCACTTCTGTACCCCGGTCGATCAGCCAGGAAGTCTCGATATCATGGCCATAAGAATACAGATCAATCAGCGTATTCCATGTCCGGTCGAAGAATACTTCCTGACGGCCTTTTTCTTTGTTATATACTTTATCCGCGAAGAGATCCATCATAAAGCGGAGACGGTCACCGGTAAACGGATCCTTTGTCACGCGGTACAGCTCGGTATATGCTTCGAAAACATGCAGCAGCGTATTCATGGTCTTCTCTGCCATGACGCCGTTCTCCGAGAGCTTTTCATTGCTCTCCGGCTTGAAATCGCGGGTAAATGCCTCGAGATAACCGTACTCGTCGGTGCAGTGTGTCTCGATGATCTGCTGCAGCGATTTTGCCAGCTCCAGCGCCTCGGTGTCGCCCGTCGCATCAAAATACGTAGACAGCGCATAAATTGCAAATGCCTGATTGTACGTATGCTTTGTCGTATCGAGCGGTTTTCCGTCGTAGGTGACAGACCAGAACACGCCACCGTACTCGCGGTCCACACACGCCTGTTTCATAAAGCGGTACGCATGCTCCGCATCGGCGCGCAGCTTCTCGTCCTTTAAGGTCAGGTACGCATTCGAGAAAAACCAGAGAATTCTGCTGTTTAAGATGCAGCCCTTCTCATACGTTTTCTGCACGTTCAGATCAAAGTCCTGATAGCCGTAAAATCCGCCGTATTCCTCATCTCTTAAGCCCTCCCAGAACGGAACGATCCGTCCAGTAAGCTCCTGCTTTACTTCCTTTGCCAAAGACTGCATCTTTTCTTTCCTTCTTTCTTATCTTCTTCCAATTTCGGTGTCAGACTCGCGTACGACACTGTTTTTCTTGATATAATCTACAATCAGATCTACGGTTGTGAATGCCAGTCCTACATACGTATCGGCTGCGCCGTAGTAGATCGCGATCTTTCCGGTCTCTGCATCGTGAATGGTTGCGCACGGGAAGGTTACGTTCGGAACGAAGCCTCTCTCCTCATACCACTCTTCCGGTGTCAGAAGGAAGTTCTGGCAGCGGTATTTTACGATGGACGGATTCTCTTTGTCGAGGATTGCGCCGCCGATGCTGTATACATAGCCATTGCAGGTGCCGCTTACACCGTGGTAGAACAGCAGCCATCCTTCGTTGGTCTCAATCGGAGCTGCGCCGCCGCCGATCTTTAAGGACTCCCACCACTCCGGGCTCTTGCTCATGACGTGGCGGTGTTTGCCCCAGTACAGCATATCCGGGCTCTCGGACAGGAAGATGTCACCGAACGGTGTGTGGCCGCTGTCGCTTGGACGGGACAGCATCACGAAGTTGCCGTTGATTTTTCTCGGGAAGAGAACGGCATTTCTGTTGAATGGAAGGAATGGATTCTCCACACGTACGAAGGTTTCAAAATCTTTTGTTTTTGCCATTCCGATGGCTGCACCGTAGAAGTCCTGGCACCAGATGATGTAGTAGGTATCTTCTACTTTTACAAGACGCGGGTCATATGCGTAAACCGGCATGAACGGTTTGCCTTCTTCGTCAACGAACTGGATTTTGTTCTCATCGAAATTCCAGTGGATCGCATCTTTGCTTCTTCCAAGGTAGATGTACGGGATTCCGTTTGTCTGCTCACCACGGAATACTCCGATGAACTCGTCGCCGTACGGCATAACGGCGCTGTTGAAGATTCTTGCTACTTCCTTCACCGGATTTCTTCCGATGATCGGATTCTCGCTGTATCTCCATACCGGTGCACCGGAAAACTCAGCCGGGCCTTCCTGCCATGGCATATTTTTGACAGCATCTCCAATAATTTTAACTTCGCTCATTTTTTGAAACCTCCATGAAAAATATTGTTTGTTTATGAGTTGTACTTTGTTTTTTTAAGTTTCTGTTAGTGGACAGAATCTTGTTTTTTCATTCTTTTTTCTCCGAACCGCCGTGTTTTATCACCCTCACGCCCAGTCCTTTAGCTTAATTTTAACATAGATGATTAATTTTTCAACTGGAAATTACTTAAAAAATAAGTTCCGTTAGATACTGTCAATTTTTAAGTGACTTTGTTGTGTAATATGTACAAAAACGGGGCATTTCAAAATGCCCCGTTTCTTAATTTATAATTCAGTTATAAAAATCAAAGCTTTACGCTCTCTTTCGGCACCAGCTGTCCGGAGACAATTTCCATATTTTTGCCGGATGCCGCGCCGCGGATCTGCTTCAGCGCTTTTTCGAGCGCTACTTTTACCATCGCCTTCGTATTGATCTCATACGAAGTGATCTTGAGATCCGGGAAACCCGGATACAGGTAATTATCGAAGCCGACAACGGAAACGTCCTCCGGCACGGAGATGCCGCGTTTTTCCAGCTCGAGCATCAGAAGGCCGGCGGTCAGGTCGCAGTTGCAGACGAACGCTTCCGGCATCTGTTCCGGGAGATGAATTTCGATCTGGCCCCGCTCATCACGGTCCTCCAGAATCCATTCCGCCGGTGTCACATCGCGGTGTTCCAGAACAGCCTTAGAAAAACCGCAGTACCGATCCATGATACTGCTGGAAAAATGAATCGAACCGACAAAAGCCAGCTTGGTAAGGCCATGCTCATACAGGTATTCCGTCATCAGATACATTCCGTGAAAGTTATCTGCGATCACGGCATCTTTTGCCAGCTCATTGTCGTAGAAATCCAGAAATACGATCGGAAGATCCACGTTTTTCTTCAGATAGTGGATGTAATCGCGGCTCGTGTCTCCCATAAGGATCAGTGCATCGACGGTCTGCTCCTTGGCGATGCACGGCACGATCATCTCATCTTCCATCTCCTGTTTCAGGATCTCCACGGTCACCATACAGCTCTTTTCCGTCGCCGCCAGTGCCATCTCCTGATACATTTTCCAGTAAAATGTCGTATACTCTGCCAGATACCGTTCCGGAATCACCACTCCGATGCAGCGCAGGCTTTTTCCCTGTGTATTTCTCGCTCCGCTTCCCGGCTGGCGGTACCCCATTTCCTTTGCAATTTCCAGAATCCGGGCGCGCATCTCATCGCTGACCCCTTTCTGTCCTGTAATCGCGTTATGCACGGTGACGGCGCTGACGCCCGCCACCTTTGCAATATCTGCCAATCTTACTTTTGCCATATCCGTTGCTCCTTAGTCTACTGCAACAAAGTGATACAGTCTGCTGACGAAATCACCCCAGAAATCTTTCATCCGGAAACCGGCATTCATCAGCATCTCGCCGCTGTAAACCTCATCGGTTCCCTCCAGACGATATTTTTTCGCCGGATCAAAGCCGCGCAGGCGAACCTTGCGGGACGGCATATTTGCCTGTGCCAGCACCTGTACGTAGGTCACAAGCACTTCGCTTTTATCCTCCGATGCTACTGCCCAGCAGTCGGATCTGTGGTTTTCACGGCTGGAAAGAATACGGTAATACTCTCCCTCGCGGATCAGTTCATGATATTTGTGATACATTGCGGTCTGCTCCGGAATCAGCTTTCTCTCTTCTTCCGGCAGTTTTGTGATATCAAGCTCATAGCCGAACGTTCCGGCCAGTGCCACATGGCCTCTCGTTGTAAACGGAGTTACACGGCCAACCGTGTGGTTCGGGCATACGCTGACGTGTGCACCCATTGAGCAGAGCGGGTAAATGAGGGCTGTTCCCTCCTGGATTTCCAGACGCTCAATCGCATCGGTGTCGTCGGAGCACCAGATCTGCGGACTGTAGTAAAGCATTCCAGGATCGAAACGTGCACCGCCGCCGGAGCAGTTCTCCAGAAGCAGATCCGGGAACTCCTGTATCAGACGCTCCTGCATCGCATACATACCGAGCACGTAGCGGTGGAACAGCTCCTGCTGGGAATCTTTGTCCAGGTAGGTGCTTCCCAGGTCGCTTAACTGACGGTTCATATCCCATTTCACGTATTTGATGTTTGCACTGCGCAGGATTTTTGCCACACATTCATACGCATAATCCTGCACTTCCGGGCGGGAGAGATCCAGCACGTACTGGCAGCGGATCTCAGTCGCTTCTCTTCCCGGAATCTGAATCGCCCATTCCGGGTGCTCTCTGTAGAGATCAGAGTCCGGGGAGATCATCTCCGGCTCGAACCAGATACCGAATTCAAGACCGATTTCATTCACTTTGTCAACCAGATTTTTCAGGCCGCCTTTGATCTTCTCTTCGTTGACAACCCAGTCACCGAGGGAAGAATCGTCTTTATTTCGTTTTCCGAACCAGCCGTCATCCATAACAAGCATCTCGATGCCGTCTTTTTTTGCCTCTCTTGCGATATCGAGGAGTTTATCGGTATCAAAATCAAAGTAAGTTGCTTCCCAGTTGTTAATCAGAATCGGGCGTTTTTTGTGGTTGTACGGGCTGCGGATCATATGTCTGCGATAAAATGCATGGTAGGAACGCGTCATTTTGCCAAGTCCCTCGGCAGAGTAGACCATAACAACCTCCGGCGCCTGGAATTCATCGCCGGCTTTTAAATTCCAGCAGAACTCCTCCTGGTTGATACCCATGACCATACGAACGGTATCAAACTGGCATCTTTCCACCTGTCCGATAAAGTTGCCGGAATATACGAAGTGCATTGCGTAAACCTCGCCGCGCTCCTGATCCGTTCCCGGTGTCACCAGGGCCACAAACGGGTGCTCCTGATGGCTGGACTCTCCTTTTCCGGAGGAAACGAGCTGTTTTCCGTAACGGAGCGCACCCTGCTGGATGTGGCGTTCTCTTCCCCAGGATCCATGAAGAGAAAGCATCTCAAAGTCTTCGTTGTCCATATCGAGGCAGGCACTGTAGATTTTCTCTACCTTCAGCGCTTCACTGCCTTCATTTTTCACGCGGACACTTCGGGTGATAACGTTTTCTTTTGTAAAAACAGAGTAGGAAAGGACAACAACAAGATCAAGAACAGGATCTTTGCAGGTGATTTCCAGAGTTTCTACTTCGTCCTCGGTTCCAAAAGAAGCTGGAAGACCGGTCAGCGGGCGTTTTCCTTTGAAAATTTCATAGGAATCAAAGAAAATCTCACATCCCATACGGCCCTGTGCATTTCTTATATTCAGACAGCTCTCACGGTAATCGCCGACTCCTCCGGTCGGGTATTCCATTGGAAAACGGTCGAGGAACGAAGATTTCTCTCTCTTATTGACGGACGGGGTGAACGGCGGCTCATCCATGCGGAGCGGATACAGATCCGGCTCTCCGTGCAGAAGGGGTCCATAGTAAACATGTCCGACGTAGCCTTCCGGGCTCAGGCCGATCACATACGTCGTATTCTCTGTATTTAACTGAAAAAGCTTTTTCTCATCATAATATAAAATCGCCATTTTCTTCTCCTTATTTCAGGTAAGCTTGATCCGCCGGGCCGATTTTTGTACAAAAAGACCTCACCCGCCGGGCTGAGGCCTTTTTTTGTTTCTATATCACACAGCGTTTAAGCAGTTACCATTGCATTTTTTAATTTTTCCAGTTTCTCGGCTGCATCTTCAAGGGATGTGCCTTTTACGCCGAAATAGAATTTGATCTTCGGCTCAGTACCGGATGGGCGCACACAGCACCATGCGTTGTTTTCCAGCTCATAGTAAAGAACGTTGGAGGACGGAAGTCCGGTCGCGCTCTTCTCTCCGCTTACGAGATCCTGGCGTACATCTGCTTTGTAATCGCGTACGGCAAGAACCTGGAAACCGCCCAGCTCTTTTGGCGGGTTCTCACGGAAGTTGGTCATCATGGTCTGGATCTCTTTTGCACCGTCGATACCTTTTAAGGTCATCGTTGCAAGACCCTCTTTGTAGTAGCCGTACTCCTCGTACATATCCACCATGGCATCCCACAGTGTTTTGCCCTGCTGTTTGTAGTATGCAGCAACCTCGCAGAGCATCATAACTGCCACGCAGGCATCTTTATCTCTTGCATATGTTCCGGCCAGGCAGCCATAGCTCTCTTCCAGACCAAATACATAATTGTGTGCACCGCTCTGCTCAAAAAATTTGATCTGCTCGCCGATGTATTTGAATCCGGTCAGAACCTCGATCAGTGCCACGTTATAAGCTTTTGCGATTGCTTTTGCCATATCGGTCGTAACAATCGTCTCAACGAGTGCCGGGTTCTCCGGCATGGTTCCGTTCTTGGTGCGCTCACGCAGAATATACTCTGCGATCAGCATACCGGACATGTTTCCGGTGAAGCTTACGTACTCGCCGGTCTTGCTGTCTTTTGCATAAACGCCGAGACGATCTGCATCAGGGTCGGTTGCAAGGATGATGTCAGCGTCTACTTCTTTTGCCAGTTTCAGCGCCAGTGTCCATGCTTTCTCGTCTTCCGGGTTCGGGTAAGCCACCGTCGGGAAGTTTCCGTCCGGCACTTTCTGCTCTTTTACAACGTAAACCTGATTAAAGCCAAGCTCGCGCAGAACGCGGCGTACCGGCACATTTCCGGTTCCGTGAAGCGGTGTGTAGACGATCTTCATATCTTTTGCCGCATCTTTGATGATTTCCGGATGAATGCTCTGCTCTTTTAATTTTGCGACGTAACGGTCATCAAAATCGGTTCCGATGACCTGGAACAGGCCTTCTGCTCTTGCATCATCTTCTTCCATCGTTTTAACGGCAGAAAACTCGGTTACTTTTGCTACCTCTGCGAGAATGTTTTTGTCGTGCGGCGGTGTAATCTGTGCGCCGTCCTCCCAGTATACTTTGTATCCGTTGTACTCTCTCGGGTTGTGGCTTGCGGTAATGACGATACCGGAAATACAGCCGAATTCACGGACAGCAAAAGAAAGCTCCGGTGTCGGACGCAGGGACTCGAACAGATACGTTTTGATTCCGTTTGCATTCAGGCAGAGTGCTGCTTCGCGTGCGAATTCCGGAGACATTCTTCTGGAATCGTGTGCGATGGCTACGCCTTTTTCCTGTCCGTTCTGGGAAATGATGTAGTTGGCAAGGCCCTGGGTTGCCTGGCGTACGGTGTAGATGTTCATGCGGTTGGTACCCGCTCCGATGACACCGCGGAGTCCGCCGGTACCGAACTCAAGCTGACGGTAGAAACGGTCTTCGATTTCTGCCTCATTTCCTTCGAGTGCTTTCAGCTCTTCTCTGGATGCCTCATCAAAATATGGATCATTGCACCATTTTTCATATACTTCTCTGTAACTCATGTTTGTTATCCTCCCTGTCTGTTGTACTTTATTTAACTTAAGACAGCAGACTTTTTCTGGATTTAAGCTCGTTTCATCACAGCTTAAAGTTACCATTTGTTTAGTCTGCTGTCAACTTAAAAATTAATTTATTTTTTCTAATTCTCTTGGTTCCTGATAAAGCTCTTTTAGATCACTGAGAACCTGTACTTTTCCTTTGCGGTCTGCGGTGCTCCAGGCTTTTCGTCAGTTCCATGACAGCCTTCATATAGCAGGCATGATCCTCTCTCAACCGGCCATACCTTCCGCAGCGTTCCGCGCAGACGGTACATCATATTTTTCAGTGCTCCGTACGGATTTTCACTCTCCTCATCCGTCCAGGGTGCTTCGGTTAACTGTTCCAGTGTTACGATATGGTTTTTGTTGCAGATCATATAAACCAGCAGCTTTGTGATCATCGGGGAATGAATCGCTTCCTCGTTGAGGCAGCGTGTTTCATCGTACATGCGGAATCTTCCAAGCAGCTGTACGCGAATCATAAAACATCGTCTCCTTCTAAGAACTCAAGCTCTTTTTCGGTCTGAATTGCCGGCAGTGCACTGTATTTCAGATTCTTTGCCCAGCCTTTTTTCTCCTCGGAGAAGCGCTCGCTGATTCTCTTGTAGACGAGTTCGCATCCTCTCTGGCTGCCGCCCTGCAGCAGAATCACATACTGGGACGGGCTGTATTTTGCAAAGAAATCGGAATGACGCAGGCTGCGTTTCATTACCTCAAGCAGCTTTTCGGACATACGGTCAAGGCGCGGACCGCCTTTTGCCGGGTAACCTTTTCCGTCTGTAATGGTGCACAGCATCAGCCACGGCATCTGTCCGTTCAGCTCGGACATACGGTAAACAAGTCGGTAGCAGTCACGGAATCCGGCGAGGGAACAGAAGAATGCTCCGCCCTTTTCTCCCGGGCTCTCCTGAAGATCTGCCTGTACCTCTTCGATCACGCGGTGTCTGCTGCCCATGCGGCTTCCCAGATAGCGGTACTGCTCCACCAGTTTCTCGCTCGGTGTAACGCCAAGCTCTTCAAAGTAATGTTTCGAGGTCTGCTCGTACAGTTTCATGGCCTCTTTGTATCTCTCCAGGCCGATCAGCGCCTGCATCTGGACTGCCTGCCACTCGTCGAACGGATACAGTTCGGAAGCAACAGAAGTCAGTTTCTGCAGCTCATCGAACTCCTCGTTTTTCAGAAGATACTCACTTACTTCTTTCAGTGCATCGGAATATACTTTTTTCAGCTGCGCGCGCTCCGCCTGTACCCACTCTTCCTCGCCGAAATCTGCAAGGAACTCTCCGGTGTACAGCTCCAGTGCTTCGATCATCTGATCCATGCGCGCTTTCTCGTCTGTCTCTTTTCCTGCTTCCAGGATCTTATTTTTGATATCAATCGCATCTACCTCGACCGGCATCGGGCTGGTCCAGTGGTAAACGCCTTTCTGTGTATAAATGTACTCAAACTGCGGAAGTCCTGCCTCGACAAGGCTTCTTTTCAGGCGATGTACGCCGACACGCAGGCTGTTTGCCGCGTCCGCCACATCTTCTCTTCCGTATGTGCTCTCCAACAGTCTTCCTCTGGAAATTCCATTGTCCTTGTTATAGAGGAAAATCTGCAGAAGTCTCATCGATTTTGTTGCCATTGTTTTCCGGAAGGAAATCGGCTGGTCGCCGTACTCCAGGAAAAAACTTCCCATCATGTGTACTTTTAAAAGCGGTAACTGTTCTGTTTGGTTTTTCATTTCTTCGTTCATACTAACTCCTGTATTGCCTGTTGTGCTCTAATCTCTGTTGTCGGTTGCGCTGCGCTCCGCAATCGGCTGCGGTAACGGGCCGGCGGTTCCCTGTTCGTTCATTTCAAAAACAATTACGGACGCCGGATTTCTGTTTTCTATTTTACATCATTTTAATCAAAAATCCTACTATAAAATGTATAAAATATTAACTTTAACACCGAAAAATTCCTGCTTTTTCTTCCTTTGTCTTGTTATCTTTTTGTCAATCCCATCTCATCCGTAAATTGCCCGCATGATTTTAGCCATCAGCCGCCCTGCAGGCGCCGAGATCACCAGTATTACAGCAAGAGATACCATGCCGCACCCGAGCAGTGCGCGGTTCACAAGTCCCCGTGCTGAGCAGAGTCCGAGGCAGAATCCCTTCTTCCAGGGCCAGAACAGCTTTTCCGGTTTCCGGTTGAAAAAATCGAGCACCAGATGGGACAGAAAGCCCACGGCAAAATAAGCGGACACATCCGGGTAGATGATGTCCACGCACGCCGTCAGCAATGCCAGCGCCGCAAATGAATGCATGAAGGAGCGGTGCGGCTGCTGTTTCCCATAGGCGCAGATCAGCAAAAATGCTGCCGTTCCGGCGAGGAGACGCAGCACGCTGCTGTCGCTTGTGAGGCGGCGGTAAATTCCAAGATTCAGTTTATACTCCGCAAGAATTGTGAGCACCGCAACTGCAACTGTTGCCGTAATGATCTTATCGGCATCGCGGTGCGCCTGTGAAGTGCCGACATCAATGTCACTGATCAAACCGCCGATCGCGGCAGCCCCGGCACCGGCCACAAGCGCGGGAACCGTCTGCGGCTGTAAAACAGCAAGTGCCGCTGCTGTTCCAATAAAAAAATGTGTTCTTCCAAGCATTTGTCTGTTTTTTCCTTTTGTAAAATTTCCTTTATCATAGCACATTCCCGCCCTTTTATGCAACCATTTGTTCGATTCTTTTACGACCGTATGGTCCTATCAGGATCAAAAAAGAACCTCCTGCGACCGTTTATCGCCGCAGGAGGTTCTCCTCTGTTTCTGCCTTTATTCCATACTATTTCCAGGTTATCTTATTTCACGTTTTTCCCTTCATTGTATGAATTTTCATTTGACATTTATCGCTCATTTGAGTTATATCTTTATGCTTCATATACCAGTTCACCAGCAAGATACGTCCGGCACACCGGAATGTCTTTGATCGTGCTCTCATCCACCTCAAACGGATTCTGACCCAGTACGACGAAGTCTGCCATCATGCCTTCTGCGATCTGGCCTTTCACGTTCTCCTCGAAACTTGCCTCGGCACTGCGGATCGTGTAACTGTCGAGTGCTTCCTGTACGGTGAATTTCTGATCCGGCAGGTACGGGCCGACATGGTCGCGCAGCGTTGTTCTTGTGACAGCGCACTGCATGCAGGCGAGGGCATCCGGCAGCTCTACCGGGCAGTCAGTTCCGTTGCTGACGGAGACGCCGTTATTCATCAGCGTCTTCCAGCTGTAGCTTGTGCTCGCAAGCTCTTTGCCGACGCGCTCCTCTACGATATGGTTATCGTAATCGAGGAAGATGCTCTGTGCGTAAACGTGAAGATGCATTTTCGCGATTTTTTCAAGCTGATCGGCTCTTGTGATCTGGCAGTGCACGATGCCGTGGCGGTGATCTTCTCTCGGGTTTTCAGCAAGGGCTTTTTCATAGGCACTTAACACGCGGTCGAGGCACGCATCACCGATCGTGTGAACTGCAGCCTGCATGCCGTGTGCATTGGCGTAGCCGATCATCTCATCCATGGTTTCCTGGGTGAATACCGGGATTCCGCAGGTGGACGGGTCGTCTGCGTATGGGCGACTGAGGAATGCTGTTCTCGCACCGAGTGCGCCGTCGCCGAGCATTTTCAGCGGTCCGATTTTAAAGCGGTCTGTGCCGATGCCGGTCACATTTCCAGCCTCAACGAAACCTTTTAAGGATTCCAGATCGGTAAAGTTGCTCTGCTCGTAAACGCGGACGGTCAGCTCGCCGGACTCCTCGAGTTCTTTGTATGCTTCGTTGACGGTCTGCCACGGAACGGCGCGGTAAACGCAGTAATCATCACTCTGGCTGCTGGTGACGCCGTAGCTGTTCAGGGCTTTGCAGGCGCTGCGGATCATATCTTTGATTTCCTCTTTGCTCGGCACCGGAATACTGTCGTAAACCGGTTCCATTGCATTGTCGAAGAATCTTCCGTCCGGCTCACCGTTTTCCATACCGATCTCTCCGCCCTCCGGCTGCGGGGTATCTGCGGTGACGCCGAGGAGTTCCAGCGCTTTGCTGTTGACTACGAGGCAGTGGCCGCACGCTCTCGTCGCGCAGATCGGAACTTCGGTTGATACGCGGTCAAGATCGTAGCGGTTCGGCATGCGGTCCACGTCCGTGAAGTAATCCTGATTCCAGCCGCGGCCCATCAGCCATGCGCCGTCTTTTCGCGGATGCTCTTTCTGGAAGGTGTCGAGGCAGGCGAGCATATCTTCCAGGCTTTCAGTATGTGCGGCAAGCTGCGCTTTCAGCAGGGAGCTTCCGTAATTTAAAAGGTGCATATGGCTGTCGTTAAAACCGCTGCAGACGAATTTTCCGCCGAGGTCTACAACTTTGTCGCCGGCTGCTGCAAGGGCATCTGCCTCTGCGCTGCTTCCGGCGAAAACAAATTTGCCGTCTTCTACTGCAAACGCTTCGACAAGCGGCAGTTTTCCGGTGTAGACAGCTCCGTTTTTGTAAATTGTTTTCATATCATTATCCTCCTACTGTCATCTAAATTTGATTCTATTCTTTTCTTCCCATTTGCGCAATATACAAATTCAGACACGCTATTCTCTTGCGTGTCTGGATTCGCTTTTGAATATTTTTTATTTCGTTTTCTCTTCGTAGAACAGGCAGGCGTTCTTGTCTACCGTGCCCTGGCCGAAGTTTCTTGCTTTGTAGTCTTTCAGCAGTTTGAAATACTGGTTCGAGAGAATCAGGATCACTGCTACGTTGACGAAGGTCGGGATCGCAGATGTGATATCAACGACAGTCCAGATAAAGCCCTGGTTGTTTGTCTTTACCAGATAGATCGTCCACAGTACGCCCGGCAGAGCGCGGACTGCGTAGAAGATTTTCATGACGATATCTTTCATCTTGCCTTCTTTTTTATACAGATGCTCCAGAATTGCCAGATAGTAGGTGAACCATCCGCCGGAAGTCGTTACAGTAAAAATGACCATGATGACTGCCAGAAGGATGCTTCCAAATTTGCCGAATCCGCTTGCAAATGCACTTAAAGCAAGTGTTCCGCCGTTCGTTCCGTCGGTCCAGTTTCCGCTTAAGATAACGGAAAGTGCGGTGATCGTACAGATAACCATGGTATCAAAGAATACCTCGAAAGATCCCCACAGACCCTGCTCTACCGGATGCGGTGTTTTTGCGGAAGCATGGATCATTGGAGAAGTACCCCATCCAGCCTCATTGGAGTATACGGAACGCGCCATACCCACACGGATAATCTCGCTGACTGCGCAGCCGGCAAAACCGCCGATCGCTGCTGTTCCGGTAAATGCGTTTGTTACGATGGCTGCAAATACGCCAGGAACGCGGTTGATGTTGATGATGATCATGCCAATTCCCATCAAGATATAAAGAACGCTCATAAATGGAACGAGCTTGCTGAACAGACTTGCGATTTTCTTCGTACCGCCGCTTGTAACGACATAGGTCAGAATGCAGAGCAGAACGCCCATCACGATAACGCCTTCTACTTTGAAGCTTCCAAGATTGATATTCTCAATACCGAACGCACCGGCTACGACCTGAGATGCGGTCAGGTTGGAAGAGGTTACGAAGAAGGTGGAGAAAATACCGATGCCGAAGATGAGCGCCGGGATCAGCCACAGCTTGCCCCAGTGGCGCTCCTCGCCAAGTCCGCACTCCATGTAGTAAGTCGGACCGCCGTAGTACTCACCTTTTTCGTTGGTGTGACGGTAGTAGCAGCCGAGGGTAACCTCAACCTGTTTTAATATCATACCAAGCAGAGACGAAAGCCACATCCACATAATGGCTCCCGGGCCGCCTGCTGCAACTGCAGTTGCAACACCGGCGATATTACCGAATCCTACGGTACCGCCGATAGCGGTCGAAATCGCCTCAAACGAGGAAAGCATACCCTTTCCTTCACTTGCTTTGTCTTCTTTCTGGAACAGTTTTCCGCCGGTTCTCTTCATAATCCAGCCAAAGTGACGAAACTGGAAAAATCCAGAACGAACGGTAAAGTACAGACCGGTCAGAATCATCAGCGCGATCAGCGGCACGCCCCAAAGGACACCGTCCAGCCAGTTAAGAAATGCTATCATGTCAAAATCCTCCCTTTTTTCTTTTCCGGCAACAGTTTTCTTCAGACGTATCCTGTAACACCCGTTTCGTCTTTCGTTCTCCAACCAAACAGATTTCCACCCCTGGAACCTTTTGTCACGGTTCCAACTGCAGTACAATAAAAAGAGCAGCGGTCTTCACCACTGCTCCATTAAATCTACGTTCATGAAGCAATAGCTCCTCCACCAGTACGGTGAGAGTGCACAGCCTGTTCGACTGTACCCCAACGCAGACAGTTTTTCGGGAACTGCCCCGTTTCGGCGAATGCTCCTTTCCCTGCCCGTCCCAGACCCCGTTGTCTCAGGACAGCTACTCTTAGCCTTCGCGCCTCTATTGCCGAATATGTATATTGACAGGTATTATCATATGTTTCTTTTCGCTACTTGTCAATCGTTTTTTCGACATTATTTTACAAAAATTTTATATTTTCGAAATTTGTCCTGATTTATTTGACTTTCTTGTCTCCCTCTGACGACTTCAGCTGGTTGAACTTCCACAGACGCTCCATATAGCCGGACTGCTCTTTGGCCAGCTCTTCCACATTCGGGTTGTAAATGATTCCTTTTACCATTCATTCTCTGTCTGTCATACTGTCCTCCTGTCTGCTGTAGGATCTAAATAAGTATCCCTTCCAGATGATCCATCTCATGCTGGCAGATCTGGGCTGGCCAGCCGGTGAATTTTTGGCGTTGTTTTTTCCAATTCCAGTCGTAGTATTCGATTTCGATGTTCTGGTACCGCTTTGTTTTCCGCACGCCTGGCAGGGAGAGGCAACCTTCTTCTGTTTCGTAGGGGCCGCTTTTGCGGACGATCACCGGGTTGAACATGATGATGTCGCGGAATCCGGCGTTTACGATGATGATGCGTTTTTTCACGCCGATCATATTTGCCGCCATGCCGACGCATGCCTCGCGGTTTGCTGCCAGTGTGTCCTGCAGATCTCTTCCCACCTGCAGATCTTCCTCTGTCGCCGGGATGGATTTCTGTCCGAGGAAGAGAACGTCTCTCATAATTGGTTTTACCATTTGTGTTTCCTTTCTCTTTCGGCCTTAAAGGCTGAAATCGTTTAATTTTCTATTTGAATCTGCATATCGCACGATGTGCATCCGATTACGGTTTTTCCGCCTTCCTGCTCCAGTCGTTCTACTGTTCCGCCGCAGAACGGGCAGATCCAGTCGATCTGTTTTCCGGCTTTGACAACCTGCATCATGTTGACGAATTTTGTCGTATCTACATTTTTCGAATCACAGTTCTGCGTCCAATCACCGGAGAGTGCTTTTCGCAATTCGCCGTTTTCATTCAGAATGACGGTATCGCCCTCCTCGATGTTCCAGTCATACAGCATCTGATCCTCCTGGCGGATACGCGATTCTGTTCCGTTTTCATCTTTCAAAACAACAACTGCCATGACAGGCTCATCGGCGCTGCGTTCCTCGCAGCCGAAATCAAGGTCTTCCTCAATTCGCATTACCTGATATTTCATAAAAACGCCCTTTCTTCAAATATAATTCATGCTTTTTTGTATTCCACACGGTTTTTGCTGTTACAAAACTTTTTATTCCTGAATCGTAAAAATCACAACCCGCTCCCGGCTGTCCCCGCCCGGAAACAGATCCATACAGTCGATCTCATCGAGAAATTCCAGTTCCGGCACCGTCATCAGATACGAGATATAAGCATCCGACGGGTAATAGAAAAACAACTGGATCTCCCGCGGATTTTCATAGTACGATTCCAGCAGTCTTGCCATTGCTTTTCTTAAAATTTCGAGCGAAAACGGGTTAAAAAAATACACCCGGTCCACTTCCGCAGGAACGGGAAAATTTTCGGCGCTCTCCAGCACAAACTCTGTCCGCGCGCCGGAGACCGCCGCTTTTTTATTTTCCACCGCCTTCGCATAAATCCGGTCATCATACTCCACACCGATGGACCGGCACCGGGTCTGCGCCGATAAGAAGAAATCTACGCGGCCCTTTCCGCATCCGTAATCGAGCAGCGTATTTCCCTTTCGGATCATCCCCGTGTTTGCCATCCGCTCCAGCACGCAGTACGGGGTCGGCTCATACGGATACCAGTACAGATCCGACCGGCTGTCATCCCGCCCCATTGTGTGGATCTGCAGCAGCTTGTCCCAGCGGTTTTCGTTTTTATCCTCTCTCATCGCCCGTCTCCCGATACTGTTCGAATAATTCCAGATACTCCTGTTCCACCGCAGCAAACGGCCGCACCGTGTAGTCCAGCGTGATGTGAAGTTTCGGCGCATCCCCCGCCTGCGGCTCCTCCAGCAGATTCGTCAAATCGTACCACAGCAGATCATTGTCGATCTGTTTCATCATCCGCTGCTCCTCCGCCGTCAGATCACTGCCAAGATATTTCTCATAAATCACCGAAAGCAGATGGTCCTCGATCTCGCGGTACCGCGGCATCTCCTGCTTTAATGGCCGCGGCACGTCCGACATGTAACACTCGCTCGCGTCATGCAGAAGGCACGCCAGCACCAGCCGCCGGGAATAGCCGCGCGCGGCAGCCTCTTTCGCACAGCAGATGCAGTGCTCTCCCACTGACCAGAACGTCGTCACATGGCCGTTTCCGCGGCAGATCATCGGCAGCGCATGCGCAAAATCCTCCACACAGAGCAGCCCCGGATCAGGATGTACGGGATCGAAGTGTTTTCTTGTATACGTCGTTATCGTACTCATTCTTTAACCTCGCTGTACGGCTTTACTGCCGGCTGTCCCGCGTGCGGCTCGCCGATGATTTTTTCCATCCAGACCATATCGTACCAGCGGTCGAATTTGTAGCCGCAGTTGTGGAAGGTTCCCACGAGTTCGAATCCGAGATGCGCATGGAACTCGGCGCTGTTTTTCGTCAGATATTCATCCTCGACCTGCGGATAGCCGATGCAGGCGTAGAGGTTCAGAATGCCCATTTTTTTCAGGCGGTCCGCCAGCTCTTCATACAGTCTCCGGCCAAGGCCTCCTTTTCTTGCATTGTGATCGAGATAAATGGTCAGCTCGCTCGACCAGTCGTATGCGGCGCGGCCGACAAAGGCATGTGCGTATGCATAACCTTCGATTTTTCCATCCTGCTCGATGACGAGGTATGGATATTTTTTCATGATATCACGCATGCGGTTCTCAAATTCTTCCAGAGACGGCACGTCCCACTCGAAAGAAATGACGGTGTATTCTACATAATAAGCATAAATCTCCAGAATGCGTGCGGCATCCTCTATTTTTGCATCTCTGACAGTAATTGTACTCATAATAAATTCCTCCTCTGACCGTACTGCTTGCGTTTTCTGAACTTTATCTTATCACTCCGCTGAAAAATGGACAACATGATTTCCAGATTTCCTTTTTTTCTAAATTTTTCTGTGCTCTTTGCTTTCTTTCCTGTATAATAAAAGAAACAAGACGGATCACTATTTTTCTTCTTAATGAAAGAAAGGAACGTGCCTATGAAAATTTTAAATCTCGAAAACGAAAACCGGAAATTCACCAAGTCCATCGAAAATTTCCACGTCATGGAATATCTCCAGGATTCCAGCGTCTCGCCGATGACTGCCATGGAGGAGTATTACATGAGCAAAATGAATGTGCGCCGCCGCCAGGTTGTCATTGAACTGGACAAGGAGCACTCCGCGATTATCCAGTCCGGTGCGATGCAGTGGATGGGCGGCCATGTACAGGCGACCGCCGGAATCAAAGGGATCGGCGACCTGTTCGGAAAGGCCATCAAAGGCGCCATGACAAAGGAATCTGCCGTAAAACCGGAGTACGTCGGCGACGGATATCTCGTGCTGGAACCGACCTACAAATACATCATTCTTGTGGATGTCGAGAAATGGGGCTCCTCCGGAATGACGATTGAGGACGGCATGTTCCTCGCCTGCGACGGCAGAGTCAAAACCAAACTGACCGCCCGCAAGAGCATTTCCTCCGCTGTCCTCGGCGGCGAAGGCTTCTTCAATCTGAGCCTCGTCGGCAGAGGCGCCGTTGCCCTCGAAAGCAACGTACCTGAGGACGAGCTGATCGAAGTCGAACTCGAAAACGACGAACTGAAAATCGATGGAAACCTCGCCGTCTGCTGGTCCTCCAACCTTGATTTCACCGTAGAGCGCTCCACCGGAACCCTCGTCGGCTCCGCCGTCAGCGGTGAAGGCCTCGTCAACGTCTACCGCGGAACCGGCCGCGTCCTCATGAGCCCGGTCGCCCCGACAGATTCCCTGCCGACTGCAACCAACACGACCCAGGCGAACCCCGCTGTGAAGAACAACCTTCCGCCGGAAAATTAAATTCGAATCCTCTCCGCCCCTATGCCTAATACGCATAGAAAAAAGTCAAATTAAACCTCGTTTTTGATTGACACTTTCTTCAAAGCATGTTAGCGTAAAATACGCACTTATCTTTACATTCTTAAGAAAAACCATACGATAAAATACATGTTCTGGAGAAAATGATGAATAGAATAAACTGGACTGAACTGAAACCGCAGATTCAGCAGGTCGGGCGATTAAGTCTGCCTGCGATTCTTACACAGATTACTACGATTGCGATGCAATACATTGATTCCGCGATGGTCGGCGCGCTTGGGGCGAATGCTTCGGCGGCGATCGGGCTGGTTTCGTCGACGACGTGGCTCCTCAGCGGTGCGATTTATGCGGTTTCAGCCGGTTTTTCTGTTCAGGTAGCGCATCAGATCGGGGGAAATCATGACAAGAAGGCAAGGGATGTTGTGCGGCATGGCATCGCGTCCGCGCTTGTTGTGTCGGCTGTTTTGTGCCTGATCGGGCTTCTGATCAGTCATCCGCTGCCGGGGTGGCTCGGCGGTGCGCAGGAGATCCGGCGGAATGCCACGCTCTATTTTATGATGTTTGCCATCATGCTTCCGTTTTCCCAGCTCAACTCGCTGATGTCGTCCTTCCTGCAGTGCAGCGGTGATATGGTGACACCCAGTATTTTAAATGCCGTCATGTGCGTGCTCGATGTCATTTTCAATGCTCTTTTGATTCCGGTTTTCGGTGTCATGGGTGCCGGTATGGGAACGATGCTGGCCTGCGCCGTCATCAGCCTCACGGGTGCCTGGTTCTGTTGTGTCCGCAATCCGCGGCTGCGTCTCCGCCGGAAGGAAAAAACGGTTTTTGATACGAAAATTCTGAAAACTGCATTCAAAATCGGTGTGCCGGTTGCCGTACAGGAAATCGCGATGAACAGCGCCATGGTTGCTGCCACCATGCTGATTGCCCCGCTCGGCTCCATTGCGATTGCGGCCAATTCGTTCGCCGTCACCGCCGAAGGCCTCTGCTACATGCCAGGCTACGGCATCGGTTCCGCCGCGACAACGCTCGTCGGCAGAAGCTACGGCGCCGGAAATTACAAGCTGGCGAAACGCTACGGAAATATCTGCATTGCCATGGGCGCAGTTCTGATGGCCATCACTGGAGGTCTGATGATGATCTTCTGTCCGTTCGTCTTTAGTATTCTGACTCCTGACCCGCAGGTTCGCTCGTTTGCCGCCGAGGTACTCCGCATCGAACTGCTCGCCGAGCCGTTTTTCGGCGCTTCCATCGTTGCCGCCGGAGCCCTCCGCGGAACAGGCGATACGTTTGTGCCAAGCCTTCTGAACCTTGGCAGCATCTGGGTCATCCGCCTCGGTCTCGCGGTGCTTCTCATCACCCCGCTCGGCCTGCGCGGCATGTGGATCGCCATGGCTATCGAGCTCTGCATCCGCGGATTGCTGCTGCTCTACCGCCAGCATACATCGAAATATTATAAACTGCCCGCAGCCTGACTTGGCGGCAGCGTATAGAAAAAGCGCTTATTTGAGATTTCATTCCCGCCTCAAATAAGCGCTTTCTATTTTACCTTATCCCTTGTTTCAATTCACAGTCGGTATTTTCACGGAGTCTGACATGTCGAAAATAGTTCGACTGTGACTTGCCTCATGTCTGTGGAGGATACCGATTTCTCTCCGCCCGCCACTGCCGTTATGTTTCTTTTAACAATTCATCCCACCACTTTAGAAGCGGGGGACTTCTTGTCTACTGGTATTAAAACTGAATCACTTCCGGCTCATCCGTAAAGGAGCTGATCATTGCCGTTGCGTTCTGGAAATTTTAAACGTCTCAACCTCCACAACCCGCTCTTTCCCTCTCGTTCCCCAGATCATCAGATGGACCTTATATTCCACCGAATCCCGTGCATAAAAGAATGGCTCCTCGCGCAGCAATGATGCGCGTTTTCCTTCGGCTTCCAGTATCTTTTTCCGTTTCATTGCCTGCTCCTGGATTTTTCGGATCTGGGTTCCTTCTTCGCCGGTGAAGCGTCGTTTCGGATAATTCTGTGCTTCGCGGGCCAGTTTTTTTTCCAGTAAATCCACGACTTTCGCGTGGCGGCTCGTATGCAGCAGTTTTGCGATCTGTTTTGCGAGGAGTTTTCCCTGCCATTTTTCATAAAGTGCAAGATACCACAGCAGCACTTTATCGCCTGCCTCCGATGCCAGTTTTTTCATCTCCGTAATTGCCTCTTCCGTCGCTTCCCACCACGGGCATGACGGTACGAGATACTGATCCGGCACGGCCGGGTAGCAGCAGAAATTGAGCGGCGGGAAATTGGCCAGCGATGCCAGACGCATTTCTTCCTCGGTGCAGAACGCCTCGCCGAGGTATTCCAGCTTGTCCCGCAGGATCGCAATACGGAACTCAATCTGCCGCAGATACTCGTATCCGTCCACCCAGAAATGACCCGTTTTTCCGTAATCAAACAGATGCACTTCCAGTGAAAGGCGGCTGAAAAACAGCGTGCACACCGTCTCTTTCTGCCGCACGATCAGAACGTACTGCTCCCCGTCTTTTTCCAGTGCAGCATCTATTTCTCCCTCGTATTCCTTCTGATACGTTCCCGTCAGCTCCGCGTCATGAAAAACGAGAAAGCTCTCTGCCGCATCGTTCATCAGATAGACAAGCCAGATCTCCTTTTCTCCTCCACCGTACCGCTCACCCGGAAGCAGCAGCTCGAACTGCCCCTGCGAAAGAAGCACATCCAGCCTTTCCAGTTCCTCGGTCCATGTGATATTTTCTGCAATTTCCATTCCGTGATTCTCCCCTGTTTTCTTTTACTTCCTATGATACACCATAAAAAGGCTCCACTGCAATCCAAAGCAGTAGAGCCCCTTCTCCAAATTTTTCTGTTATTAATCCGTCCCGTTATCCGGCGCATGCCGTCCGCACTTTCTCGTCCAGCGTCGTCTGAATCTCTTTTAAGTTCACCGGTTTCGGAATATACCCGCGTCATGCCCGCATCCGCGCACCGCTTGCGGTCCGTTGCAAAGGTATTTGCTGTCATCGCAAAAATCGGAACATCATTGTCCTCACGCACACTGTTTCGAATTTTTTTCGTCGCCTCGATGCCATCCATCACCGAAATGTTCCATATTTACGCAGCTGGCTGCCATTTTACAGGCCCTGTAGCTTTGCGTCACAGCCTTTCGACTGCTTTGCCGAGATTCTTTTTTTATTTTAATTCATTGCTGTAAGACTCTCTTCTCCTTTCCCATCGGAATATGATATAATGACCTCTGGATTTTGGCAGATTACTGTTTTTAACATTGGAGGTGTACGATGAAATACAGACTCATAACAGAAAACGATTTAGAATATGTTGTCGAAAAAAATAATGAATACTACAACAATGTCGAAGGCTGCTGGACCTATGAAAAAGCCTATAAGAGAATTTATCAGGTACTCACAATGGAAAATTCCTGAAGTAAACTGCGGAATCGCAAGTATGTGTTTCGTCTTGAAAAAGCAGCAAAAATATAGTATAATATTTTTGTTTCTGACCTGGCTGAAACATTTATAATTCTTGTTTCTGTAGCTCAGCAGGATAGAGCGTCCCCCTCCTAAGAGAAAGCCGAGGCATTCCCCAAAGGGAAAAAATGAAAAACAACTTTCAGTTCGAATCTATTCTGAAAAATGCCAAAGGTGACAACAAAGCATTCCCCAATTTGGGGAACGTTCTAATGTTACCAAAGTAAAAAAATCTGTAGATTGACAACTCGAAAAAGAGTTGATAATCTTATATATGGCCGAAGGGAAAAATCCCAGAAACCCAGTAAAATCAAGGGTTTGCGGCATGTGTCGTCATAGCTCAGCTGGATAGAGCACTCGCCTCCTAAGGGCTTGTTGGAGCAATCGCCCAACACTGAAAATTTTATATACGTCCATGTACCTCAGCAGGATAGAGGGTTCGCCTCCTAAGCGGCAGATGGTTCGATTCCTTCGAGCAGTAAAAATTGCATAAATCTTAAAAATGTCTCAGTAGCTCAGCTGGATAGAGCACACGCCTCCTAAGCGTGGGGTCGGAGGTTCAAATCCTCTCTGGGACGCCAGAAAGCACCGCTGCAAGCCTTTTTTCGGGGTTTGCAGCGTTTTTTTGTTCCTCCTTCTCCCGGTAATTTCACTTCCGTTACCGGGAGATTTTTATACGCCGCATGATGTATATTTGCTAATTGGACTCGAACGCTTTTCAGAAATTTGCTAAGAAAATTCTGCGTTTTGCTAATTCGATTTTTCGGATCACTTTGCCGGGGCTTGCGCCGCTATCAGGGCTGCGAGCGCACTCGCCAGCTCCGGCGACTTCTGAAGCTGCTCCACAAGGCTTTCAAGGTCCAGGGTCGCAGGCTCCGATTTTGCCGGTTCCTCCGGCGGACGGACATTGCGAAGATCAGGCTTGGCATAGAAGGCAGTCTCGAATTTCTGAGCATTGACCTTTCTATCCTCGTCCAGAATGTGAGCATAGATACTGGTTATCATGTCGATCTCGGCATGGCCCGTATCGCCCTGGGTGGCTTTCAGATCGCCGTGGTTCAGTTTCAGTTTGTAAGTGGTACTGGAATGACGGAGAGAATGAAAGACCACCTTCGGCAGCCCTGCGTCCTCACGGAGCTTTGCAAACTCTTTGAGGATGATCCGATCTTCGCAGGGCCGTCCATTTGGAAGTGCCACCACCAGATCGAAGTCCTGATACTCGTCACCCAGGAAGCCTTTCAGCTCGTCCTGGGACTTCTTCCATTCCCGCAGAATGTAGGCAAGCGTTTTCGGCAACCACACCTTACGGATACTGGAATCGGTTTTCGGCTTTTTCAGGATAATTCTTGTGCTGGTGTTCGGCATGAGCGGAGTGAAGATGTAATAGATATCCTTCTCGCCCAGCGTTTCAATCGCCCGTTTGGATGCCCGTGTCAGCTCCTTGTCGATGTAGACATAGGCGTTATCCGCCGCAATATCTTCATCGGAAATATGGACGTTCTCCCAGGTCAGCCCCAGGATTTCACCCATCCGCAGAGAGCAGGCAAAGGAAAGGTTCATTGCTACATAGAGCTTGCTGTCCGTGCATTTGTCCAGGGCAAGACGGATCATATCCGCCGTCCAGATATCCCGTTTCGCATACTCCGTTTTCGGGAGGATCACATTGTCAAAGGGATTTCTTGCAATGATTTCCCAGCGTACCGCCTGCTTAAACGCACACCGCAGGAGCTTGATAATCTTTTCAATGGTCTTGTCGCTGACATAGGTGGTAACGGCCTTTCGGGTCTTGGTAGACACCGACTTGGTTTTCTGCAAGGTCTGGATATAACCGTCAACCGCACGGGGAGTAACCGCCTGTACCTCCATATCTCCAATAATCGGATTGATATAGTTCGCAATCAGCGCCGTTTGGCTGTCATACATAGACACGCCCCATTTCTTTTCTCCGTAAAGAGATACGAAGTCATAAAGGAACTCGGTGATCGTCTGATTGCTTGGCGGGAGAAAAGTTCCCGTGTGCTGCTGATTTTCAATTTCCGCCTTGCGCTTCAAGGCCTCTTTGTGGGTATGCCAGGTTTCCCACTTCTGTTTGGTTTCTCCGTTTTCGTCCACATAGTTGTAAACAACGGAATAGTTTTTCTTTCGCTTGATAATAGATGCCATATCGATCTTCCTTTCTTGGATCACAGGTCGAGGGAGTCAAGCCACTCGTCAAATGACCGCTTGGAAATGCGTATGGCGTTACCAATTCGCACGATTTTGAAGTGCCCTTCTTTTACAAGGATATATGCGGAAGTTCTTCCGATGCCCAGAATTTGAGCAATATCGTCAACCGTATACGTCCTTCTTTCAGGGGTTTCTTTCTTCGTGCCGTTCCATGTTTGAGACATGAGAACCCCCTTTCAGTTATGAAAAGGAACAGCACGAATATGTGTGGGTAATATAACTTCCACCATCATTTTACCGTGCTGCTCCGTGTTTGTCTGCTGCTAATTGAAAAGTTTACGATCTATCCATAAACTTTCAAAAAAGAAAAGTAGGCTTACGGACGGCTGCTGGCACAGCTCCACGGGAGTCTAACCCCGGCCCATGCTGATGGGTGCGGCGCACAATGCTTTGTGGGCGTTCAATGCGCGAGTATCTTTGACCCTGCCCGTGCGTCGTCGCCCGCAAGCAGCCACGCTTGCTTTGCGGTCTGGTGCTGTTCGCTCGCCCGTTACAGTGGTTCCGTCCTGCGGACTTGAAACGAGGTCATGGCGCACCGGCCGTATGGCTCGGCACAAACAGGAATGTATCCGTTTGCCTTATACTGCGGCGTTGGCCTCCCAACGGGCTTTCTTTGTCAAGGAGCTGCCTCCGTTCACGAAAGAGAGAAACAGGGAAAGGGTAAGCTGTTTCTGCTTTCAGACCGGGCTTGTCAACTCATGCTGACAATGGAATGAATGAGCTTGATCTCCAATCGGCGCTTCATGTACTCGTCCACTCGAACATGGGGTTGGCCGTCAGGATCGTAAAGCGTCCGGGTGCAGAGCTTATTGATATAGCCCTCATAATACCGGAGTACCTGATCCACAGCCTGAGAGTCCCCGTCACGGGCGGCGTCGATTACCGAAAGAGGAAGAAGCTCCTTGCCCTTGTAAGTGGGTTTCTTCATACCTTCAACCTCCCTTCGGCATGAGTGCGGCCAACTTGATCCGCAGCTCGGTCAATGATTTTGCCCTTCGCCGCTGAACGGCACTGCGAGACATTCCAACAAGGCGACCAACCTCCTGATCCGGCAAGTCCAGAACAAAATGCAGGATCAAAATACTCTGCTCCTGAACAGACAAACCAGCGAAGGCATCAGCCACAAGCTCGTTTTCAATATGTAGGTCATACCCGTGGGACGAGAATGTAAATCTGTCACTGGGGTAATTATCTACAACGCAGAGCTTGTCCATCTCCATTTGCGGAAGGTCGCTGAATGACAGTTCCCTGTCACGGCGCCTCTGCATTTCCCGGAGGTAGTCGATTGCCTCATGGTACAGTACCAGCTTGCAGTAAGCATCGAACTGGCACCGCTCGCCATAGTCATTGCGGGGGATCATATCCATCTTTTCACCCCCTTTCCTGGGGGAATGAGGTGGGTTTCTCCCTTTCCGCTAACAAGGCGAACGCAAAGCCGCTCGCTACCCGCTAAAAGCCTCCTTTTTGAAAATTTCTCAAAAATTTTTTTCGAGGCGGGCTTGTCATCGGAAAACAGCAAAAAGCGCCCAGCAAGTCGCAACGGACCTGCAGGGCGCAGAAATGTTTTATGAAGAAGATTGCTTACATGGTATAGTTCATATCCAAAGTCGGACTGCTCCGATGGAGGGGCTACGCTTTTTTTAGCTGGTGCAGATCACGCGAACAATGAAATAATAAAATGAACACGGCAAAATAACCTCCCATCGGCTACCGTGTCCCTACAAGTCGTCATTGGTTTGTGTAGACGCAAAGAAACGGCGGCTCTGAAAATCAAAGCCGCCGTTTCAAATGGGCGTGTTGATAGGCTGCTGTACGACGGCTTTTTTTCTTTTGCCGTCGTGCGGCAGCTTGTTCCTTTTGCGCTTATCTTAACAAGCAATCCTCACAGAAATGTCACTGACACACGCTGTTTCGACAGAATAATGGGCTGAAATCTCACGAACCTGTGAGATTTGAAAAACCGGGAGAATAATCTCCCGGTTTTCATCGCAAATATTTAATTCTGCCGCAGTCTCTCTACAACGCTTTGCTTAACATTTTGCATGAAAGTTATGACGGGGGTTGCCAAGCAGACCAGCAAAACAATAGCTGCGACAACCAACAGAGAAATTACAGGATAGTGAAAAGCTGCATAAGGAACCATTCTTCTAAAGGCTGAGTATATTGGAATATATATCGCTGTTCCCAGTGTGGCAAGCAGTAGGAAAGAAATACTCCAATAATACCCGCCTTCCCAAAGCAATACATTTCTAATTTGCTTTTTCGTCATTCCTATACTTTCAAGTGTTGCAAATTCATGTTTCCGAGTATTTACACTAACAACCATTGTGTTAATGAAATTCATAATTCCTATCAGCAAAAATACAGCGGACAACCCTGCGGCTATAATCCTTGAGGTCAGCAAATATCCGGCCATTTCTTGCTGCTTTTCATATCGTGACAGAATCGTAATGCCCGGTGACGAAGCAGTAATGGATTGAAGCTGCTCCATAATCCCTTTGTCATAACTGCTATCAATCGTATCAAAAGCAATCCGAAAGATTTTGGTTTCTCCAGACAACTTCTCTATTGCCTGCTCACTGATATACAAATCAGGGGCAGTACCTCTCTCATTTCCTCGACCACTCTGAAAATCAGCGTCCAGAAAGCCAGTTGCCACTGTAAAGACCTGTTCCCCGGACTCACCGACAACGGTGATTGCTTGCCCTGGCTGAATCAATAGGTTTCCCTCATCATCCGTCATAGCGGACAAAACCACCAACTCTCCCTTTTCAAAGGCGGTTAAGTCAATAGGCTTATCAAGCGTTTTATTAAGTTCTTCGATATATCTGGAATCTATTCCGTAAACGCCGCTCCAAAAATTATCTGTATAGTTTTTTCGTGTTTCCGCATTTGAAAAATCAAGACCTGATACGCCATCCAAGGAATCAATATATTTCCCGAATACATTTTCGTCGTAAATGACATCCATAGTGGGCCACGGTGAAGCAGAATAAGTGACGCGCAGATTTTCAATTCCCTGCATTGTTTCAATTTGCTGCAACATTTCATCAGAGAGCAGGTTTCCTTCTTCGGAAATGCTGTAAGTCAATGCGAAATCACTTTCTCCCCATTGATTTACAAAATTGTCGGGACTTAGGCTTGATAGTAGACCAGCAGAAACCAAAAACAATATTAAGCCTAAAAATAAGGACGCAAAAGTAAGGAAAGCGCTTTTAGGGTTTCTAAAAATATTATCTCGTGCCATCCGAGATAATTTTGTTCTATGGCTCTTATGATCTCGGTAACTCCTTGTATTTGCCTCCGTATAGCGTGAAGCCGCAACAGGAGAAATACTTGCAGCTATTTTCGCTGGTTTCATGCTGCCGATGATTGCAGTAAAAAATGTGAAGATTGCGGCACCCGCAAAAATAATGGGGGAAAAGGACACTATCTCCCCATGGTCTGTATCGCTTGAGTACATCATATTCATGGCAAACGGAACAAGTCCAAGCGAAACAATACCACCGACAATCAGACCGCTGGGAATACCGATCACCGCCGTTCTGAATATTTGAGAACGCACGATCCGCTTGATTTGTCTTTTTGTCGTGCCTATCGTTTTAAGCTGTCCATAGAATTGTGTATCTCTTGAAATTGAGATATACAGAATGTTATAAATCAGCAAATAGCCGCTGATAATGATAAAGACGATAATAGCAGCCAGTGGAAGAACAATGGTGGTGGAATTGCTCTGAGCAATAGGTACAATTTCAAAGGACTGACTTTCTGTAAACGAAATCTTCCGTTTTAGTTTTTCACAGGATCGCAGGGCATTACTGTCATCAGAAAAAGAAATCATTGCGGTAGACACACTATCAAAGGGAAGCCCTGTTTGTGTTGCAAAAAGCTCCGAAACATAAGCGGCACCACGGTTGCCTGCACGTGAAGCCGAATAATCTGTGTAATAGCCCGACAAAACAAATTCATCGGAGATATATTGATAATCTGTTCCGAGTTGATAGGAAAGGGAAATATTCATCCCTATCTGTGGATCATCAATCCCCATTGCACGCAAAGCCCATGTAGGGAGCATAATTTCATTTTTTGCTTGCGGATAATCTCCGTGTATATCCGAAATTGTTGGTACACGGTGTTCTTGCCATTCTGTTTCGTCTATCCAAGTAATACTCAGCAGGGCATCGTCCATTCCAGATGTATCAATGCTGCCCAATCTCTGACTGATACCAACTACGGATACCAAGCTGGATCGGCTCAATTCTTCATATTGTTCTTCTGAGAGGCTTGTAATTGCCACATCCGCAGTCGTGCCCATCGCACGAATTTGCTGCATTTGATAGGTTTCAAAATAACTGCACCCCAAACTAAATACAGATGTGATCATAAAGGCGGTCAAGAATAATGCGATGGTAACGAAAACATTTCTCTGCTTATTAGCGCGGTAGCTTCTTTTGGCAAGACGATTGATTGTTGCCTGATTATTGTTCCCAAATAAAATATCATCCATCAATGTCACCCCCTGTCACTGTGCGATTTTTCCGTCCTCAATACGGATAATTCGGTCGGCAAGCTGGGCAATTTCATTGTTATGGGTAATCATTACAAGCGTTTGATGGAACTTCTGACTTGTAACTTTCAGCAAACCAAGAACATCACTACTTGTCCGGCTATCCAAATTGCCTGTCGGTTCATCTGCAAGTATAATAGCTGGTTTGGAAACAAGGGCGCGGGCAATCGCTACACGCTGCTGCTGGCCGCCGGACAGATTGTTAGGCATACTGTTCAGCTTCCCATCGAGAGCCAACATTTTCACGACTTCATCCATAAACCGCTTGTCCACGGTATCACCATCCAGCTCCACCGGCAGGACAATATTTTCATAGACATTCAGCACAGGAACAAGATTGTAATTCTGAAAGATAAACCCGATGTTACGTCTGCGGAAGATGGTAAGCTGTTCATCCTTGAGTTTCGATAATTCTTTCCCTTTTACTTTAATACTGCCGGAAGTTGGCGTATCTAACCCGCCCATCATGTTCAGCAAAGTAGACTTACCGCTGCCGGAAGTACCAACAATGGCAACAAATTCACCTTCCTCAATGGATAGGGTCACGCCATCCAATGCTTTTGTAATGTTCGGTTCGGTGCCGTAATATTTCTTCAAATCTGTCGTTTGTAATATGCTCATATAGAACACCACCCTTTCTTTTTGATGGCTCTATCATAAAAGGTAAACCTCACAGAAATGTCACGGGAAACAAAATACCTCTGTTTAATTAAATCTCAAATGTCATAGGCCTGTGACATTTTGTTTTTTAGCGTACTTATTTTATTGTCGAGGCAGAAAGACGGAAAAAGTTGAACCCCTCCCAACCTCGGATGTTACCCGGATATAACCGCCTTGCAAGGTTACGATCTCACGAGCCAGATATAGACCAATACCAATTCCATCTACATCATGTACGATGTCCTCTCGATAGAAACGCTTGAAAATTGCTCCCTGATGCTGTTCTGAAATGCCAATGCCTGTATCTGCAATGTCGATTTTCACATACATTTCCCAACTTTCAACCGAAACACGGATTTGACCGCCCTCCGGCGTATATTTCACTGCATTGTCCAAAATATTGAACAGTGCTTCGCTTGTCCATTTTCTGTCATGGGAAACGACCAAGTTCTCCGGGCAGTCCACTTGAACATTGATCTGTTTTTTCTCGGCGTTCAGAAGAATACCTCCCAATGCGGCGGCAAGCGTGTCATAAAGCGGCTGGCTTTTCTTTTCCAGAGAAATAACACCTGTTTCCAAACGAGAGGTTTTAATCATAGCCTGCATGAGAAAATCCAGTTTATCAAGCTGGCTGGCCTGTGCCGTTAGAAACTCTTTTTGTTTTTGCACAGGGACTTCATTTTCAAGCAGAGTGCTGTTAATCATTTTCAAGTTCGCAATCGGGGTCTTGACCTGATGGGAGATGTCGGAAATCAGTTCTTGCAGGTCAGCCCGTTCTTGTGCAATGCCGTTCTTGTTTTCCTGCATGACTTCATATAAACGGTTCAGCCGATATTCAATTTTATAGAAAAGACTTTCTTCTTCCACAGTCTGTTTCGGCTGCATATTCCCGGATAACATATCATCCATTAAACTGCAAAAAGCATCGGAGAACATTGCCAGTTTGCGGCGAACCAGCACCATAAAACAAACAGCGCAAACCAGCACAAAAATGCCGAACAATAATACATACCAGACAGCGGTTATATTTTGGGTCAGCCCATACAAAGCTGCTGAAACCGTCCCCATTGCCACCAGCAGGAGAACAGCAAAAAAGATACAGGCTTTGTTGACGGAAAGTTTTCGCACATTCATTTCAGCGCTCCTCCGATCCACATATAGCCCATACCATATACCGTTTTGATATACTGACGGTCAGGTGTTTCGATTTTGTTTCGTACCCGGCTGATCGCCGCAGTCAGAGCGTGTTCATCCACAAAATTTCCGTCTGCGTCCCACAGCTTTTCCAACAAGACTTGCCGGGTCAAAACAATCTGCGGATTTTTCATCAGGATTTTCAAAAGTCGATATTCCAGTGGGGTGAATGTAAGTGGCTTTCCTGATAGAGTAGCACTCATTTCTGAAAAATTGATGGTCAGTGTGCCATCCTCATAAGTATCACCACCATATTGTTTTGTCAGCCTACCCAGCACTACCGCTAATTTCTTTTGAAAGACGCTCATAGGGAAAGGTTTTGTCACATAATCCTCTGCGCCCAGTTCATACCCTTTGAGCATATCGCTTTCCATATCATTTGCGGTCAGAAAAATAATAACGGTATCAGGGCGACGCTCTTTTATTTCCCGGCAGAAGTCAAAACCGTTCCCGTCCGGCAAATTTACATCCAGCACAATCAGGTCATAGTCCTGCTTTGTCAAGAAACTACTGGCCACTGATTTTGTCAGTGCAGAATCAACCGTATAGCCCGCAGTATTCAAGTTATAGCATAAAGTATTATTCAAAAGCCGATCATCCTCGACTACTAAAATTCGCATGGTATCACACTCCTTCATTTTCAGTGTAGCACCCAAATGTCACAGAAACCTCACTGAGATTTGTTTTCTTTTCTCCGCCTGTCTACTGGCTTCTCTGCATTTTTAGGAATAAGCCAAATCGTCGCCATTTTTACAGCACCGGGGATGCGCCCAGATGTACACAAATAATTTATCTGGCGCGGCGTAACATTCCATTTTTGGCTTGCCTCTTTTAATGTTATATAGTCCATTTTGCACCTCCTAAAATATTATATTTCGTCTGCTCGAAGAATACAAGGTTAAAGATATGAATTATAAAATGTAGTCAGAATGGATATCACATCATTCCACGCGCAAACTATGAAATATAGAATGTATGTGGGTGATGTTGAATGGCAAAAGTGAAAGACTGCCCTGGCTTTGAAACCTTCGGTGCAGATGTAAAAGAAGCACGGAAGGCGAAGAACCTTGCACGAAAAGATTTAGCCGAAAAGGTGAATATTGATACCAGGTATCTTGCCAACATTGAAAACGAGGGCACGATCCCCAGCCTGCCGGTCATCATACAGCTTGTAAAAATCTGCGGCCTGCCGATGGAGAGATATTTCAATCCAGAGGTCATGCGAGAGGAAAGCGAGCTGCGCCAGCGGGTCGGACAGAAGTTAAAGCTCTGCCCGGAACAGTATTTGCCTATCGTGGAGGGTGCCATTGACGGGGCCTTAAAAATTGAAAAGCCGAATGAAGAAACGGAGGGTGTCTGAACATCCTCTGTTTTTCTTATTTTGCGAGCATTTTGAGGTTTCCGAAACGCTTTATAAGTAGGGATAAGATACGGTAGCAAGCACAGCAAGCGAGTACCCGCTTGCGAATTTTGAGATTTTCAGGCCCCTTGCCCGAAAATTCAAAATTGCTTGTTGGGATAGTCCCAAACCCTTATGAAGAACGGAGGCGGCGCATGGCAAACAGAAAACGGAATATCCAAATGAAATTCTATGTCACGGAGGACGAAAAACGGCTTATAGACGAGAAAATGAGCCAGCTACCCACACGCAGATATGGCGCCTACCTCCGCAAGATGGCGATTGACGGGTATATCATCTATACTGACACCGCAGATATCAAGGCATTTACCAAAGAGCTTTCCGCCATCGGTCGGAACATCAACCAGATCGCCAAGCGGATCAACGCCGGAGGTCCTGCGTATCAGGCCGACATGGACGAGATACGGGAAAGGCTGGATCAGATATGGCAGTTACAAAGACACATCCTATCAAGTCAACGCTGAAAGCAGCCATTGACTATATCTGCAACCCGGAGAAAACAGACGGGAAGCTCCTGGTATCCGCCTATGGCTGCGCCGCCGAAACTGCGGATATCGAATTTTCCTGGACCCGCCGCCACGCCATCGACAAGGGAACAAACCTGGGCCGCCACCTGATCCAAGCCTTTCAGCCTGGGGAGGTCACGCCGGAACAGGCCCATGAGATCGGCATGGAACTCGCAAAAGAAATCCTGGGCGGCAAGTATGAGTTTGTCCTTACCACCCACATAGACAAAGATCATGTTCATAACCACCTGATTTTCAATGCGGTCAGCTTTGCGGATCACAAGCATTATCATTCCAACAAGCGGAGTTATCACTATATCCGCCGCACCTCCGACCGGCTTTGCAAGGAACATGGTCTGTCTGTCATTATTCCTGGACAGGACAAGGGCAAGAGCTATATTGAACATCAGGCCACGCAGAACGGCACCAGCTATAAGGCAAAGCTGAAAGCGGCCATCGACCGGCTCCTGCCAGCCTGTTCCAATCTGGAAGAACTGCTTCGCCGCCTGCAGAGAGAAGGTTATGAGATCAAGCGCGGCAAGTATATCTCTGCCAGAGCACCGGATCAGGAACGGTTCACCCGTCTGAAAACGCTGGGGGTTGACTACACCGAAGAAGCCCTTACCGCCCGGATCGCCGGACGATCCAGACCTTCCCGCCAACCGAAACGGCAGGACGGAAAGATCAGCCTGCTCATTGATATCCAGAATAACATCAAAGCACAGCAGAGTGCAGGCTTCACCCATTGGGCGAAGCTGAACAATCTGAAACAGGCCGCCAAGACCATGAATTTCCTGACCGAACACGGGATCGGCAGCTATGGAGAACTGGAAAGCAAATTGACCGCATTATCCGCACGGAGAGATACCGCTCATGCAGAAATCAAGCGGATAGAAAGTAGAAGTGCCGAACTTGCCCTTGTGATGAAGCACGCCGGAACTTACCGTCAGCTAAAGCCGCTTTATGACCGATACCGCAGATCGAATGATAAAGAAAAGTTCCTGCGGGGGCATGAGGGCGAGATCATCCTTTTTGAAGCGGCCACCAGAGAATTGAAACGGATGGGGGCTGTGCCGCTGCCAACAACGGAAAGCATGAAAACGGAGCTTGCCAATCTCAACGCAGAAAAGGAACGGCTCCTTGCTGAATATAAAGCCACAAGAGCCGAAGCCCAGGAATACGAGACCGTCAAGCAAAATGTGGATGCGCTGCTGACCGTTGCAAAGGAACAGGAACAACAGCGGCGGCATGAGCTTGAATAATTTTCTCTAAAAGACGCTGGGCGCAGCTCCCGGCATCCTGTATAATGGAACTGCGGAAGGAGGTTTTACCGATGACAAGAAGCGAAGCAATCAAAGCATTTTTCTTCAAAAGTGTACTGCCCGTGACCGTGGCACTGATCCTATATTGTATCTTCAAATCCGTCTGCATGAAGAACGGAGAGATTGACTATGTATGGCTCTGGATACTCTGCGGGTTGCCGTTTGGCCTCCATCGGATGTGCCTCTGGATCGTGCCGAGCGGCGGCTCCCTTGGTGGAGGGATCGCCTTGTTTGCATTGAACTTTATTATCGGCGGTGTAATCGGCGGTTTCGTTCTGGCCTGGCGGCTTATTGTGGCGGTGTGGTATGTGCCGCTGACGGTGTACCGGCTGATCGTTGGATGATTTTCTTGCGTCATGGAAATATGGAAAACTGCCGCTCGTGCCGATGGAAAAGCCATTCACAACCTGATGGAAAAAGACAAGCCTTTTCCCACAAGTCTGCAAACAGCTTTCTCACAGCCTCACAATCCTGGCAGTTTACACACATTCCCACAACGCCTACTGCGGCGGCTATCCATCCTTTCCTATCCAATCCTAATGAGAAAATACTATGGAAATTCCTTTTCAACGGAGGTACAATTTGTACCCCTGTTCAAACAACAGAACCGTGTTAAAGTAATTTGATGATAGCAAAAAGAAAAAGCGGGAGTACAGCCAATCGGATGAACCGAAAAGCTGTACTCCCGTTTTGTGTATCAGAAAGTGTTTGGAATCGAGCCATTTTCTCTATGTGCCAGCAAGCAGACCGACACATGAGAAATCATAAAGGCTCTCTTTGAAAGTACAGATACAGGGAATTATTCTGCGGTTTTTCTACCCTTATCCTCACAAATTTTAGACCGTTTGGAACTGTAATGCGGACAAGCGACTAGACACGCCCGGAAACTCTGCTTGCAGCCGTGAACACATTTTTTACAGATATGGTTATACTGCCGCCTGCCGTTCTCACCCAGGAATAACGCCCATTCCAGCCTCCACTTCTTGCTTCGGCTCATAGGCAGTCGTGCTCCGGCACATCACGGCCGGGCTTTTTGCCCTCCTGGGGCTTATGCTCGGCACATTCCCGTTTGGCGTCCTCCAACCGCTCACGGATGGAAGACTTCTCTGGCGTTGTCCGCTCTGCATACTCCTGGGCTTTTTCCAATTCTTCGCCGCGTCTGCCGTTGTTGATAACGCCGTCGATCATGCCGTAGTCATCCTCCAGCGTCATTTCAGCGGTGCGGAGAGGATTGTCCTTTTCCGGCTGTTCCGCTGCCACGGCAAAGGCCCGTGTGCCGTTTCCCATGATAAGATACTTTCCATCATCGGAAATATGGTGGACACCGTAACCGGCCGCCTCCATCTGCTCCCGCGTCATATTGGTCACACAAAAGCTGCCTCTGGGCGTGCTGATCCGCTCCTGTGTCGCCATCTGATCCGGCGTGGGAATCGTGACCTCCGCTGCCCGTTCCGGCTGCAAAAATTCCGGCACCTGAGAAAAGCCGAAACGGTCGCAGTAATGGGCGGTGTCCTTCCCGTCCTGATGCAGCACCACAATATCGGACACAGACAGGGAGTGTCCCTTGAAGTCTGCCGGGTGGTCGATGTTAAAGCGGGTATAGATGCTTTCCAAACTGTCCTGCTCTATCAGCGGGGCGGTATAGACCAGTTCATAGTTCTCCGGCTTTACGGAAAGCCCGTTGTTGCGGATGGCATCCAGCGGTTCAAAGCGGTAATCCCGTGTGGCGTCCCCCGGTTTCAGTTGGTAGATGGAAAAGGTATCTCTCGGAACGGCCTGCGCCTGCTCCGCAATGTCGGCGGGCGTCTGCACATAGGCGGCCGCCTCCGCCGCATACTCCCGTTCTGCCTTTTCTGCAAAAGCCAGCATTTCGTCAATACGGGACTTGTCCGGGTTCTCCAACGCTGCCTTGATCTCGGCGGGGTCGAAGTCCAGAAATTCCTCATAGCCCGTGGCGTCCTTGAACTTTTCAATCTCCGAAGGAAGATAGTCCTCCTGCGTCTGCCCCAGTGCCGCCAGCTTTTCATCCAAAGTGGAAATGCGTCCGGCCATCAGATTTTCGTAAAGTTCTTCTTTTGCGGCGTGTGCCTCCGGGTGCTCCGCTGCATACTGCGGATCGTTCTGACGGAAAAACTCATCCATGTCAAAGGCGATATCCATAGCCCACTCGGATTTTTCTTCTTCGGGAAGATCGTCCTGAAAGGTCATCACCCGGTACTCGTCGGGTATACTGCCGCGCTCACCGTCGTAATACTCATGGAAACTGTCACCCGTATCACGCACATAGCCCTGATCCGTGAAGGTGCCGTTTTCCTCCAACGCAACGTCCCGGCCGTAGGCCTCATAGTCGATGTAATTCTGCAAATGCTCTGGCACCTGCATAACGTCCAGTTCTTCGATGTAATAGCGGCCCAGATCGTCATAGTCATGGATATTGGGGTAAACCTCATAGCAATCCAGATTCTCGGTGAGGTTGATGATCTCCTGCAGGCTGCCGCAATGGTCGCCCATTTCCATACCGGCCTGAAACTGTGCGTATTCGCTTTCGCTCATTTCATCCAGCTTCGATGCCAGGTAATTCAGCTCGTCCAGATTTTCATATTCACCCAGCTTACTGTAAAGACCGTCCACATAGCAGTCATAGTCCGTGATGAACCATTCCTCGTAGGGCTGGCCGAAGTCATCCTTCTGGCCGATCCCGATCCGCTTGAACACTTCCTTCAATTCTTCGGCGGTGGTGGGAAACTTCACCCACTCGCCCACAAGCTCGCCCTCATTGTACTTCCCAAGATTGGTGATAAAGGCGGCAAAGGGATAATCCTTGTCGTGATCGTAATATGGCATATCAGCACCTCCTTACAGTTCCGGCGCAGACTTTTCCTTATGGAGTTGCACCTTGTTTTTCTCCGCACATTCCTTTTTGCCCTGTTCCAGCCGTTCCCGGATGGAAGGCTTTTTCTCCGGCTCCGCAGGGCGTTCATGATTCCACTCGTCGCCGGAAAGAGAAATATATCCGTGTTCCGTAAAATGGCCCTGTTCCTCCTGCATGGCGTACTTGCCAAACGGAACAGGGTCGATTGCTTTCAGAAGTTCCGGGGGCAGCAGCATATCCATGTGCTGTGCCAGATACCGCCACCCCAGATCGTTCAGATCGTGGATATTGGGCTCAAATACGAAATAGTCGATGTTGGCCGCAAACTCCTTGAACTGCTCCGGCGCTGTCAGCTTGAAGGGCGAGGTCTGCACCGCCGCCAGCACCTCCCGGTCCTCCGGGGAGAGGGCAGCCACCGCCGCCCTCACTTCGGGTAAATGTTCCAAAGTCTTATTTTCTGCCATTGACACCTTCCTTTCTTTTTGGAAATTCCAGCTTGAAATTGATGTACTTGCCGCCCGTGTCGTTCAGGATCACCGCAGCGTCATAAGTGGCCTGTTTCTTTTCAGACCACATTCCCTTGACATTGGTACGACCCTTTTTCAGAAGGTCCGTTGCCATCTTCTTTGTCAGTTCCTTCTTGCGGCTCGTCCAGAAGCGGTCATTTTTCCAGAGGACAAAACCGCAGGACCGATCTGAACACGCAAAGTTCTTCTTGCCCTCATAGACCGGCTGGCCGCAGCGGGGGCAGGTGCCGATCACTTCCTTCTCTGGGGCAAACAGCTTTTTGCCATCCTCGGAAATACAGGAATAGGTGGACACGATCTCTTGAACCATCGTGCGGATACCATCCATGAAGGTATCCGGGTCAGCGCCGCCCTTTGCGATCTCCGTCAATTTCTGTTCCCATTCCGCTGTCAGCATGGGAGAGGTCAGCGGCTCCGGCAGGACCGTGACAAGGTTGATACCGGCTTTCGTGGGGATCAGGCTCTTGCCCTTGCGCTCCACAAATCCGGCTGCCACCAGCTTTTCGATGATGGCCGCCCTGGTCGCAGGTGTGCCAAGACCTTTTCGTTCCGCCTCGTCTGGAATACCATCCTTGCCTGCGTTCTCCATAGCGGACAGGAGGGTATCTTCCGTGTAGGGCTTCGGCGGCTGGGTGAAATGCTCGGTAACAGCAACCTCCGCACCGTCAAAAGTCTGCCCTTCGGTGAAGTCCGGGAGCGTGCCACCGTCCCCATCCGCAGGCTTTTCCTTCAAGAAGGCACGGAAAATGCGGTCGATTTCCCGCCAGCCTTCGGCAAGGACGCGCTTGCCCTTTGCGGTGAAGGAATGGCCGCAGCAGTTGAAAGTTGCCGTGACCGCCTCATACACATACGGCTCTGCCGATGCACACAGCAGCTTGCAGCAGACCAGCAGAAACAAATTGCGTTCGCCCAGAGGCAGAGCCTTGATATCCGCTTTTTCAATCTCCATCGTGGGGATAATGGCGTGGTGATCGGATACATCTTTATCGGAGATCATGGCCTCCACCAGCGGAAAGAAGTTGCCGCAGCCATCAAAAGGCGGCAGCTTTACCGCCAGGTGGATCACACAGGAGACCGTTTCCGCCATGTCGGAGGTCAGATAGCGGCTGTCCGTGCGGGGATAGGTCAGCAGCTTCTTTTCGTAGAGGCTCTGGGCGTAGTCTAAGGTCTGCTTCGCCGTGTATCCAAACAGGCGGTTTGCCTCCCGCTGCAAGGTGGTAAGGTCATAGAGCTTCGGCGGCTGTTCCTTCTTCTGCTCCTTCGTGACAGAGGTACAGGTGACGGCCGCACCCTTGCACATGACCGCTGCCTGTTCCGCCGCTGCCGGATCGGTGAATTTCTCCGACACTGCTTCGGCTCCATCCAGCGTCAGGCGCAGCAGATGATATTTTTCTTTGTGGAACAGCGTGATCTTCGCGTCACGCTCGGCAAGCATGGCCAGTGTGGGGGTCTGAACACGGCCCACATTCAAGGTGCGGTGATAGAGAACGGAGAAAAGGCGCGTGGCGTTGATCCCCACCAGCCAATCCGCTTTCTGGCGGCAGAGGGCAGATTGATACAGGGCTTCATAATCGGTGCCGGGGCGCAGATCAGAAAAGCCCTCCCGGATAGCGCTGTCCTCCATCGAGGAAATCCAAAGACGGAGGACCGGCTTGCGGCATCCAGCCATTTCATACATCAAACGGAAGATCAGCTCCCCTTCACGCCCGGCGTCACAGGCATTGACAATGGTATCCACATCGGGGCGGTCCATCAGGGTACGGAGATTTTCAAAAGCGTCCTCTTTGCCCGGTGCCAGCACATAGCGGAACGGTTCCGGCAGAATGGGAAGATCATCATAGCGCCATTTCTTGAAACGTTCGTCATAGCCGCCAGCATCCATCGGGGATACCAGGTGCCCTACACACCAGGACACAAGAAGGCCGCGGCCCTCATAAAAGCCATCGGCCTTGGATGAAGCACCCAGGGCCGACGCGATAGATTTTGCCACACTCGGTTTTTCCGCAATAATCAGTTTACTCATTCTTTTCCTCCGTTTCCTCGTCCTCGGTCAGATATTCTTCTTCATCCTCCAGGTCGAAATCATCCAGATCAGCGGGAACTTTCTTTCCCTGCTTCGGTTTCAGCACCAGGAAATAGACTGCCGCGCCGCCTCCAGCTGCAAGAATCAGCAGCACCGCCAGGATCGCCCCGGCATTGCTTTTCTTTTCGGGTTCCGGATTCTCCGGTTCGGTGGGCTCCGCAGCTTTCTGTTCCGTGCCAACACATTCGCTGAGGTTCTTTACGCAGACCGGGCAAGCGGTATTGACCGCTCCGGCCTGGCACTTCTCCGTACAGGTGCAGACAATAGGTGTTTCCGCCTTTTCTCCATCCTCCGTGAGTGCCATGAGGTCGGCTTCATCCACCTGGTTCAGAAAATGCACGGTTTCCTCGCCCTCGTCATCACGGTCGATAATGAGATAGAACACATTGCCGTTCTTCGTTTCTACTGTAATAAACTGCTTGCCACTGGTGACAGGGTTGCCGATATCGTCAATCAGTGACAGGTTCCCGTCCGGCGTCAAAGCGGCACCGCCATTCAGACCGCCGCCCAGCATCCCCAGCAGATTTTCCAGCGTTTCCGCATCCAGAGAGAAAGAACCTTCCCCGGAGCCAGCCTCGCCGTCACTTACCGTCATGTAGCCGGAATAGACATAGCCGACTTTCTCCGGCAGGATGACCTTCAGCCAGTCTCCATCCGTGCCGATCACCTTCACGGTCGTTCCGTTGGGAAGCTGAGTGAAGGCGGTGTAGTCCATTCCCGCACCCGTGCGGACATTCAGATTGCCGCCGCCCGTGGTGACGGTGCCGGTCTGCCCGGAGTCATTTTCGCCGGAACTGAACTGGATACCATCCTCGGTGACGGATACCGTGACCTGGCTGCCTGCCAGAGCGGAAAGCAGATCAGAAACATCCCCGACCGTTTCCTGTTCGGTCACGGATTCCGTGCTTTCCTCGCCGCCGCTGGCAAAGGCAGTGACAGAAAAAGCGGCAGTGCTGAGCACCACCGCCAAAAGAGCCGATACCATTTTTGTCATAAAGTTATGTTTCATCCTCGTATCCCTCCGTTTCCTCATGCTCGGTGCTGGCCTCCTGCAGCATACCTTCCGGCAGGGAGATCATACCGCTGGCATAGGCTTTCAGGAAGGCGGTCAGTTCCTTGTTATCCATCTTCACGGCTTTCACCATGCGGACGATTTCCAGATTTTCTTCCTCCGCAAGCTGGGTCTCCAGCGCGCGAAGGCGTTTCTGCTGTTCCGCAATCTTTTCTTTGGTTTTCGCAATATCGTTGCGGATCTTCTGTGTCGTTGCCATAAATCAAATTACCTCCATATCGTTTTTTAGTTGTAGGGCGGTCGCCCGAAAGCGTAAAAGTGGGATTGCCAGTAGCTTGTGTTGATATCCGCATACTGGATGGGGTCGCCGCAGTGCAGCATTTTTCCACCGCCCACATAGATACCCACATGGGAAACGCCCGGTGTATCGTAAGTGCCGACGAAAAAGATCAGGTCGCCGGGTCTTGCGTTGGCAGAAGATACCGGGGTGGAAATATTGTAGAGTCCCTGGGCTCCCAGCCTGCCCGTATTGCAGACGCCGCTTTGCGTCAGCACCCAGGACACGAAGCCGGAGCAATCAAAAGAAGTGTTCGGATTGCTGCCGCCCCAGACATAGGGATAGCCGATGTACTTCTCCGCCTCGGTAATGAGCGCTGCAAAGGTTTCATCTTCCAGTGCGGAAGGCGGGATATCATAGGTGGTTGGCGGTTTGGTGTACTTGTCTACATAGCCGGAGCCTGGGAACAAATCTTCCCGGTTCCCCAGCGTCGCCATATAGACCGCGTACAAAGAAAGTGTTTCCTCGTCCATGATGTAGATCGGCACATGGGAAAGGTCGAAGTTTTCCAGCTTCACCTTGCAGATATAGTAGTTATACGGTACTTCCACGTCATAGTCGTTTCCCTCGCTGTCTGTCCGTGTCTCCGTCCGATAGCGTACCTCCACTTCCACGGTCTGCGTCAGGATGTACTGCTTTTCAAAGAGCATTTGCAGTTCCTCCTGAACCTCATTGATGGTAAACACCCCTTCATGGAACGCCGTGAGAATGGAGATCAGCACATAAGGGTCATGCTCGATCTCGTCCAGGTCAAAACGGTATTCATCATATCCGGGGTGCAAAGCCTCATAGTGGTCCAGCTCGTATTGAAGTTCCTGTTCCAGTTCGCAGTAGGCCGCCTCTGCAGCCAGCATATCCGCGTCCTCGGAGAGATAAGAGGAAGTAAATACGCTACCTATGCCGGAGCCTGCCATCATGGAACAGGAAGATACCCCGCCAAACAGCAGGGCAACACAGGCGCCAATGCCAATCACCAGTAGCACCGCACGGCTATGGTGCTTGATGTAGAGGAAAGTTTCCTTGAAGGTGTCCTTTGCTTTCTGCGCCGCACTTTTCGCCGTGGCCGCTGTGTTCTTTGCGGTTTTCTCTGCCTGCCGCAGTTCCTTTGCATAATTCCGCTTGATCCGCTGTTTCTGCAGAAAGCGGGATAGCGGGTTAGAATCTGCCAGTGCCGGATCATCATGCAGTGCCTTTTGGTAAAGGTACTCGGCGTTTGCCTTGACCGAAGCCTGTTCCGCCTTTGCCGCATCACGCCAGGGCTTTGTGCGGTGATGGTGGACGGCGGCACGGACTTTACCTTTACCATAGGCAAACCCGCGTTCCGTCAACACCTCGCCTTTGTGTCCGGCCTCTACACCCACATTTTCCTGCTCTACCTCATGCACCTTCGCATGGGCAGCGTGGACGATCTCATGGGCCGGCCGGGAAAGCGGATTGTGCCGCAGGCGTCCGTTGGGGCGTTTCTCCACTTCTTCAAAGTGAAGCTGTGTTTTGCCTTTTCCGACTGTCTCGTCAAAAATACGCTCGGTACGGAGAATTTTCTTTGTGGGGATAGCGGCCTTTGCCGCGTCCAGCCGGTCCGCCGCACGGTCGGAACGGTCGATATATTTTCCAAGTGTGGGATCGGCGCGTTCTTCCTCGGTAAATTGCAGGCGGGAGGACGGGCGCTGCCTTGCGGCAGAACCATCCCGCACCGCCTGGGTGTCAGCCTTTTCCGCCTTTCGTGCGTTTTTCTTCTCATGGTGCTCCGCCGCACGCAGGGCAAGGTCAGCCGCAGCGCCAGCGGATTCTTCCGAAGAAGCGGACAGTTCCGTTTCCGGCTCCCGGCTGCTGATATGTTCCACCTCTCCCGTGGCAAGGTTTTCCGATACCGCACCGTCACGGGTCATTTTCTGCGTGATCTTATCGGTCGCTTTCAGTTCCCTCATAGGCAGTCACCTTCCTTTCCATAAGGGCAAAAGTCGCCGCAGGTGCCATTCTCGATCATGGCGATATAGCGGAAAATGGGATAGGCCTGGGGCGGGCAGACCGCATTTCCCAAAGTTTTCAGCCGCAGTGCCCGGTCATCCATGCGCTCGGTCATGCGGGGGATTCCTTCCGGTTCGGCGGCCCAGAGGATACGTCCGTCCATCCTTTCGGGAAGCCCATGAGCCATTCCACCCAATCCGGGTTCAGCGCTGCCGTTTCGGATACCGGCTGTTCCTGGGAGATGATCTGTGCCGACAGGTTCCCGTCCTTCTTCGCCGGATCGAAGGCCGACGGCTTCAAGGTTGAGCGGAAACCGTCCGACGCCACCGGGGTCAGATAGAATACCGCCGCCGACAGGCTGAGGCTCCAGATCGCCCCGTTTCGGTTCCTCTTGCGGAATATCCCATTGTCCGACAGGAACACATCCAGGCTTGCCGCGTCCCTGGCGGTGTTGTTGTCGGAGGCAAGGGGCGTGGGAAACATCAGCCGCGACGATAAAAGTTCGCTGGCGCTCATGCCATGCGCCGACGCCGCAAGCCGGAAATACGAATGGGAGAACAGCGTATCCCGCTTTTGCCAGGTCAAAGATCGTTTTGTCGAGCCCCATATTGATGAAGCCAGCAACATTTTCCCCAAGCACCCAACGGGGCCGCAGCTCGGTAATAACGCGGCACATTTCCGGCCACAGGTAGCGTTCATCCGCAAAGCCCTTCCGTTTTCCGGCGGTGGAGAAGGGCTGACAGGGAAAGCCGCCTGAGATAACGGTAACTGTTTCAAGTCCTGTTTTTTCAAAAAACGCCTTCTTCGTAAAAGTAGTAATATCCCGGAACCTGGGAACATCCGGCCATCGTGCAGAGAGGACGGAGTGCGGAAAATCCGCCCACTCACACTGGCAGACGGTTTCAAACCCGGCAGCCTCCGCCGCCAGGTCCAGACCGCCAATGCCGGAAAACAGGCTCACATGGGTCAGTTTATTCATGGTCCTTCGGCGCACGGAACGGTTCGATCTCACTTTCCAGCTCCGCAAGGACCGCCTCCATATCCGCCGTGACCGCCTTGCTTCTGGCAATCAGCCGGTTCATCACATCAAAGAAGGTTTCACCTTCCTGCTTTTCTTCCGTATTCAAATAGCGGGGATCATTCATGTTCGTTTTCTCCTTTCCCAGTTTCACCAAGTTTTGTTGTCATAATGCTGTAAAGTTCATTGTCCTTCGGGAAGTCATCCACAAAAGGCAGGATTACATTGCCGAAGAAGATCAGCCCCTCGCCGGGGCCTGCGTTGCTGATATGCGCCGCCTGCTGGTTGGAGATATTCAGGCGCTCGCAGAGGATTTTTCTGTCTCCGCTGGCCTGATTCAGAAGGTACACAAAATCGCTGTTTTCAAAAATGTTCTCGATCTCCGGGGAGGAAAGCAGGTCCTTAATGTTCTGCGTGATCCCCGTGGGGATTCCGCCCCATTTGCGAAAGCGTTTCCAAATCTCCACGCTCCAGGAACCAACCTCGCCCCGCAGCAGAAGGTGGAACTCGTCCACGAAATACCAGGTAGATTTGCCCTGATCCCGGTTCTGAGAAACACGGTTCCACACCTGATCCTGGATCACCAGCATACCCAGACTTTTGAGCTGCTTTCCCAGCTCCTTGATATCGAAGCAGACAATGCGGTTGTTGATATCCACATTGGTACGGTGGTTAAAAACATTCAGGCTGCCATGCACATACAGTTCCAGTGCCGCTGCGATCCGCTGCGCCTCCGGCTCCGGCTGCCGTTTGATCTCGTCATACAAATCTTCCAGCAGCGGCATATTCTCCGGGCGGGGGTCTGCGATATAGGGGCGGTACACGATCCGAACGGCACGGTCAATGACCGTTTTTTCCACCGGCTCCAGACCGTTCCGGCCGCCTGCCGCCAGCTCACAGAACGACAGGATAAAGTCGGATTTCAGCGCCAGCGGGTTATCATCCTCGCTGTAATTGAGGTTGATATCCATAGGGTTCACATACTGCGTGCTGGTAGGTGAGATTTTGATGACCTGGCCTTCCAGACGGTTCACCAGCGGAAAATATTCCGCCTCCGGGTCGCAGATCAGGATATCGTCCTTTGTGTTCAGGAACACACCCACGATGGAACGCTTTGCGGAAAAACTCTTGCCGCTGCCGGGTGTGCCTAAGATCATGCCGTTGGGCGTTTTCAGCTTTTTGCGGTCGGCAAGGATCATGTTGCCGGAAGTGGCATTGAGCCCGTAATAGAGAGCTTCGCCGCCGTGGAAAATCTCCTGCGTAGTGAAGGGAACGAACACCGCCACCGCCGAAGTGGTAAGCCCGCGCTGTATCTTAATGCGGTTGACACCCAGGGGCAGAGCCGACACGAAACCATCCTCCTGCTGGAAATCCAGCCGCACCAGGGAGCAGTTATATTTCTGCGCCACGCTTGCCGCACGGAGAAGGTCATTCTCCAACTTTTGCTTGCTGTCCGCAAAGTTCACCACCAGGAAGGTCATCAGGAACATTCGCTCATTTCTGCTTTGCAGGTCACGGAGGATATTCTTTGCCTCGCCTGCGTAGGTGGCAAGATCGGTGGGGATGATATCCATATCGAAACCTTCCCGCACTGCCTTTTTCTGCGCGTCGATCTTCATACTGTCAATGTCAGTGATCTTCCGCTTGACCGTTTTGATTGCCTCGTTCTGATCCATGCTGCGGATATGGAGGCTGACAAGCAGCCCGCTGTCCGTATCCAGCAGTTCGGTGAGCATACGGTCATCCATTTCCGGTGCGCTGATCTGCAGAAAGGACACGGCACAGAATTTATCCGCCATCGTGAACTTCCTTGCTTCACCGAAGCGGAAAGAAGAAGGTGCGATAAAATCCTGGACCGACAGGCCGGAAGGGGCAAGCCAGCTCCATTCAAAGGCAAACCGTTCCCCGTCCGGGTGCAGGATGCCGTGGAGCATTTCCAGCCACTCCTTGCCGCCAAGCTCCTTTGCCAAAGCACCCATGACCTTGAAATGGTTAAGGGCGTCCATGACGATCCGGGAAAATCGTGCCCGTGCGGTTTTGCTGTCCCGTGCCTCGATGGTGAGGGTCAGATACTTTGTTTTGATAAGACCGTTGTTGCCCCGTTCAAGCTGCTTGCGGAGCATTTGCGTGTAAAGCTCACGGATATGGTCGAAGTGATCTCCCTGCGCTGCGATCTCGATACGCTTCACAAAATCCTCCCGATTCATGCGGCGGCTCACAAGGGAGAGCTGCATTCCGATAGAAGCGTCATGGGCGTTATACATATCGCAGAGAGCTTCAAAGATCGCCGTCTGGTCGTCAGGCTTTGCAAGCTGATAATTCACATCCTCGAACTCGATACACTTCGACCAGGTGTGGTCGTCCAGCTTGCACAGGCCGTCCGGGTACATCTGGCGGAACGGTAAGGTATCCTGTGCGGAATGTACCTTGCCGTCGCCTCTGGCAGTTTCCAAGATACGGCTGATCTCACGCTTTTCCGCAGCGGTCAGCTTTACCGCTGGTTTTGCCGCCTGTCGTGCCTGCGGCTCTGGCTTTCGCTTTCTGAACAATGGCTTTCACCTCCTTTTCCGCCTGGGCCTGCCGCTCCAGGGCTGCGTAGAAATTGTTTGTCTGGTAAGGCCGCTCTTTCGTCCGCAGGAACATACAGCGGATGACCTGTCCGGCCACCACCTCCAGGGGTTGACCATGCCGCTCATACATGGCAAGTAGAAAGAACGGGAGCATGACGATAATCATGCAGAACGCGGCGGCACTGTTGCTGGCCGTGCGTCTGAGCAAAAAGAAAAGCGGTACTCCGATGAGTGCCGCCGCTCCGAAACATATAAGCTGCCGTTTGGTAAGTCCAAACAACACTTTGGATTTTACTTTCGTCAAATCCTTTGGAATGGTTACATACGCCAATTTATCAAGCCTCCTTAATGCGCTCCGAACAGGCTCTTAGAGAGGCTGCCGGTCTTGAACAGGGCGAAGCACAGCAGGACCGTGTAGCCCATGCAGGCCCATATCGCGCCTGAGATATTTCCGTCCGTGGCGATACTCTGTACCAAAACAGAGTAGATTCCCACGCACACCATGATTAGAAATGCCTGGAACGCCAATGCAAACAGGGATTTCAAGTAGTTCTGTCCTGTATGGCTCCAATCCCGGTTTGTCATAGTGGCAAGCGGAATCGGTCCAACGGAAGTTGTCAAATACACCTCAATCATGCGGCCGTAAATGACAAGCATGATACAGATGGAAAGGGCGTTCATGGTAAGCCCCACGAAAAGGGACTGGAACCACAGCCCGAACAGTTCTCCCGTGCCCAGGGCTTCAAGCTGCGCCTCCATATCCGTGATGACGCTGCTGATATCAATGGAGGTATTCCCGATGATGACGCCTGCGCTGCTGTTCACAACGCTTTGCCCCACATCGAAGATACCCATGACGATATTCCATGTGTTCGTCACAATGAGAACAGCACAGAATGTTTTGAAAATCCACTTGAAGAACATCCAGGTATCTACATCGTGAAGGTTGTTTTTCTCTGTCACAAGCTGGATCAGCTCATAACACATTACGAATGTCAGGATAACCCCGGCGATTGGAACGATCACCGTTTCAGAGAGGTTTCGGATCATAGAAAAGACGCCGCTGTTCCATGCCAGCGGCGTCTGTCCCACTTCACCGGCGATCTCGCCTACTTTGGTATTGACCGTATCGAACATGCCCGACAGGTTTCCCGTGATCCCCTCGATGAGCAGCCCTCGGAGCCATTCATCGAGTTTGTCGAGTATGCCGCCCATAAGCGATCACCGCCGGACGATCAACCGAACAGGCCGGAGAGCAGAGGTACAAGGGTGATGCCGATGAGGGCGACACCGCCGCCGGCCATCAACTGTTTTATCCCCAATTAGGTGTAAAACTCTGCTCGATGGCGGGCGGCGGC